>DXAQ01000133.1 GCA_019116905.1 Candidatus Mucispirillum faecigallinarum
TTTTTATTTATATCATTTTTCGCAATCGTTTTTAGAATTTACAAATTTTATATAATATTAAATATTTTAAAAAGGTATGTTGAAGATAAATGTGTGGTTTGATTTAAAAGATTGTTGTGATATTTTTTAAATATTACCTTATTTTTAAAGGTTTATAAGATTTACGTTTTTGTTTATTGTTATATATGTATTATTAGTGCTTTATAGTTTTTTATCCTGCATAGAATGTGAAATAATATAATGTGGTTGTAGATATAAAGTATGTATATATATCGTTAAAATATAGATATTAAGATAAAAATGGTTTGCATTAGAAAGTAATGTTAAAAATATAATATAATGTTCTAAAATATAAAAAAATATATAGCGAAACCAAAAATTAGAAAATAAAACATTTATAGATATATGTTTTGTAAAAATTTACTAAAAACTGATTGATTTTTAAGCAAAAATAAGAAATTATAAAATAAGGATAAAAATGGTATTAAATAATGTATATAGTATATTTTAATGTTTTATATGTAATTAATATAAAACAATTATGTAAAATAAACAAAAAAGTATATTATGTGTAGTATTCAATATTTCTACATAAATTATTCTTGCAATTAATTCCCAGTAAATATATATAAGGAGTAGCAAATATTTTAATGGAGGAGAATATGGGAAAAGATAATAATGTTTTAAAAACATTAGATAGTCTTTCTGTGTCAAGGCGTTCCTTTATGAAAGGCCTTGCAGCTGCAGGTGCGTTGGGCGCTGTAGCTGGCTGTTCTAATACTGATGATAATTCAGGTATTTATTTAGGCAGCGGCTCTACAGAGGGTAATCTTTCAGGTTCTGATTTTGCTAACCCTAAAATTTATTATGCAGGCTGTGTTCACAACTGTGGCACAGGTGTTCGCTGTGTTTCTAAAATTCATGTAGTTAATGGCAGGATTGTTCGTGTTACATCAGATGAAAGTGATATTGCTTATGACGGAAGTTACCGTAATAAAGAGCAGTATAACGATTCTCGTGCTTTAACATGCCCAAAAGGCCGTTCATATAAATACCGCGTTCATCACCCTGGTAGATTACAGTATGTTTTAAAACAAACTAAACAAAGGGGCGATGTTACAGGCTTTATCAGAATTAGTCCAGAACAGGCTATGAAAGAAATTGCTCAAAAATACAGGGCAGTATATACTAAATATGGTGCAGGTGCAATTTATAATACTTACGGCACATCATCAAGCTACGGCGGTACATTCTCAAGACCTAGTGCAGCAAGAAGTGCACTTACTTCTGTTGGTAAAACAAGAAGTGCGTTTTCAGATTACAGTTATCACCAGTATAACTATGCAAACCCATTAACAGGTCATCCAGATATTGGTGGTCCATACTCTAAAACAAATAATATTGGTGCAAATTTCCATGCTATGGCAGGTGGTGCTATTAAAAACCTTGTATCATGGGGTTCAAATGTTTTATCTACAAATAACAGCGTAAGCTATGGTTATATCAGGGCTGTTGAGTATTTAAAAAATAATAATGGAAAAGCATATTTTATAGGGCCGGAATTTACAGATACTGGTGTTGTATGCCACACTGAATGGGTAAAACTTCGTAACTATACAGATGCTGCTTTAATTATGGCTATGTTTTACCATATGCTTACTAATACTTTTGATTTAACAACTGGCGAATTAAGAAGTAATCCTATGCTTGATATTGATTATTTAGATACATGCGTATACGGTTTCTTTAATTCTCCTGCATATTATGTTAATGAAGAAACAGGTGAAATAAGCTTACAGCAACAGGCTGGGTGGACAAAAATTAATGAAGTACCAGCAGGCCGTTCATTAGCTGATTATGTTTTAGGCAGTGATGCTGCTTATTTACAGAATGTTACTTATGAAAATGGTTCTACTTATACAGCAAAACAGTTTGGCACAAGCAAACGTTTTGGAACAGGATGCACATATCCAAAAGGCACAGATACAGTTGGTAATACATCAGAATATCAATATAAAAATGATTTTAATACACCAAAAACTCCAGAATGGGCATCTAAAATAACAGGCGTTCCTGTTGAAAAAATTATTGAACTTGCAGAACTTTATGCAAACCCTAATAATGATGTATTAACAGAGTGGTGCGGCGGTTTCCAAAAACAGGAAAATGGTGTTATGAATGTATTTGCATTAAGTGCTCTTTTAGTAGTATGCAAAACATTTGGTAAATGGGGCGGTGGAATGTACGGCCCATGGGCATCTACTATATTAGATGAAAGCGGCAGTGGCAATGTTGGTACAACTGGCGATACTGAATTTTTAAGTTTAAGAAATGTAACTAGTGGTTCTGCTGGAATTAGTGCAGCTTCTCAGCCTACTGCATCAGTTTCATGTACACAATGGTTTAATGGTATTAAGTTTGCATTTAAAGTCGAGTTACAACAAGGCGGCTATACTGGTGCAAATATTCCAGACTGGGATTTTACAAATGGTCCACGATACAGCAATGATGATGCTGGTGTTAAAGCTGGTCTTGTTTGGAAAAGAGATGAAAAAGGCAGTATATTAACATACACAGATACAGAAACTGGTTTTGAGTATTATGATTTTGAGGGCAGAGATGAATCTGGCAGTGGTAATCATACACCAGTATATGCAGGAACAAGGATGATTATTTCTGCATCAGGCGGTATACCTTTAAATCAGCACTCAAATACTAACGATACAGCAGCAATGTATAAAGCGCTCCCAATATCAGGAGATGCAACAAATGCAGATACTTTCTGTTTAGTTACTTTTGATATATATATGAGCCCTACTGCAAGATTTGCAGACTATGTAATTCCTAGCACAGTTGCTCTTGAAGCAGCAGATACAATGAGCATAGGTGGCGAAACTACATACCGCCCTGCAGTTGTTGAGCCAAAAGGCGATGCAAAATCAGGCTGGGAGTGGGCTTACCTTGCTTATAAAGCGCAGGTTGAACTTGGTGAGTTTGCAGGTGCTACAATTCCTTCTAATGCTCATACAAATTACGTTAAATCAATTGACGGAAATTACAGAGATATTCAAAGTATTGCGGATGAAGTGCTTGATGCAGCAATTGCTGACCCAGCATCAAGATTTTATGGTATGACAAAAGATGAAGTTTATGCCAGCCAGTATGTGCCACGCGCAAATACTGAAGAAACTAAAACGCAGGACCCATATAAAACAGATAACTCTGGTAAAATTCGTAAAAATTTAGAAAGCTATTTAACTTCTGAAAACCGCGGCACTCAGCCATTTATTTATACTACATTTGGCGATAATGCTACAAATAACAGTTTTGGTGCAGAAGTTTACAGCTCTGTTAGAGCAACTGATAGTACTGTTGCTGGCGGCATTGCTGACAGGCCTAATTTCTCAGGTAAAATGCATGTATATAATGAAGCTGCAGTGTGGGATTATGAACACAGGCTTTCAAAATATCATGGCTGGCTGCCAAAAGAAGAGAGAGGCCAGTCTAATAAAGACAGAGAAGGGGACATGATTGTTTATCCAATCCCTATGTATATAGCTTTTGAAGACTGTTTTAAAGAATCTTATGACGGTTTTTCTGGTGGTAAAAATGAATCATTCTTCCAAAGCACTGGTAAAAATAAACCTCTTACTATGAGTACAACTCATGATAGATACAGAGTTCACTCTACTCATGCAGAAAACCCATTAATGAGAGAATTAAACCATAGAGTAGTAGGTGGCGGCTGGGCAAGTGGTAATGACTGGAAAGAGTTTGCAGTTATGCCGCAGACTGAAATAGATGTTCAGGCAAGCGTATCTGTTACACCAATGTTAAGTTCTGCAATTTATAATAGAAAGGCAGAAACTGCATCATGGCATGAAATATGGAAGAGCACAGAAGATGCAGCAGAACGCGGCATTGCTGACGGTGATTTATGCTTAGTAGAAAACCCTATTGGTAAAGTAAGGGTTATAGCAAGAGTATCTAACCGTGTAATGAAAGGCCACTTAAACCTTCACCAAGGTTCATGGTATGACCCTAACCCTGCAGATAGTATTGATGACGGCGGCTGCGCTAACACATTAATTTCAAGCCACCCATCAAGATATGACAGAGGTAATGCTCAACAGTTTGCTTATGTAAAAATTTCTAAAACTGGTTATGATTTAATATAAGGTAGGAGGATAAATATGGCTCAATACGCATTTTATTTTGACCAATCAAGGTGTATGTCATGCAACTCTTGCACAGTAGCATGTAAAGACTGGAATCAGGTAGAGCCTGGTCCTGTTGCCTGGCGTAAACAATTTACTTATGAAGAAAACGGCGGCTTTTTCCCTCTTTCTATGGGCTGCAACCATTGTTCAGACCCAGCATGTGTAAAAGGCTGTGGTGCAGGTGCTGTTATTAAAGATGCTGCTACTGGTATTGTATATGTTGATAGAGCAAAATGCCAGTCTCTCCAAGGCTGCATTAAAGCATGCCCATTTGGTAAAACTTTAATAGCTAAAGATAAACAGGAAAGCACTGATTTACAGGCACAAAATGGCTGGCAAATAGCTCACCCTATGCAAAAATGTGATATGTGCAGAGAACGTGTATCACAAGGTGAAAAACCTGCATGTGTTGCAAGCTGTGTAGGCAGAGCTCTTGACTGGGGTACTTTAGAATATATTATATCTAAATATCCAGATGCAGTAAGGATGAACCCATCAGAGTTCCCTTATGCGTATGTTAATTCAACAACAAATACTCAGCCTAACTTTTTTGTTCGTAAAAAAACAAATCAGCCTGTTATTACAAGCTTAGCATCAGGCTATAACGGTTAGAGATTACTGGCAATATTACAAGGTGTATTTAATGATTAGTGAAATAGATTTAACAAACATACATAATGCAAGGGGCAGGATATATGCTTTTTTAAGCAACGTATATTTAAACCAGCCTGATGAGAGTTTTTATAAACTCTTATCAGATATTTTGCCGCAGCTTAAAGAAATTGCTTCATCTAATGATGATATTAATAATGGTGTATCGTTATTAGAAAAATTTTTAAATATTAAGTCAAGCAAATCCCATACAGAAGCAGAAGAATTTGAGCTGAATGTGCAAAGGAAATATGCAAGTATAATGTGCCTGCCTAATGTTGCACCGCAGGAAGAATCATTTTATACATCAAAAGACCATCTTTTAAATCAGGAATCCCATGATGAAATGGTGGCGTTATTAAGCAAATATCAATTAGTGTTGGATAAAAAATATGGCTTATATTATGACCATATATCTGTTGAATTTAAGTTTATGTCTTTATTAGCTTACCTTTCAGCAGAAAAAATTTCTGACAGCAGTCTTTATACTGCCCTGCTTAATGAACAGCTTGATTTTCATAAAAACCATTTTGATAAATGGGTAAATGAATTTTTTAATAAAATTTTGTTTGCCTGCACAGAAGATGAGCTTTTATTTAGAAGCCTTGTATATATTGCCAGAGGTTATTTATATGAGGATAAAAATTTATTACAACAGCTTTTATCTGATAATCAATAAAAAATGGGGTTCTTTATGAAACTAGGGAAAATATTATTAATATTAACAATTTCAATACTTTTCGTCCCTTTTACTCTGCTTGCTTATGTGGGGGATGAGTTTGTTACTCCTGATTCTTGGGGAAAACATGTTACTCCAAACGGTGTAAAATCATTTACTAACGGTATATCTTTTGGAGATTCAGGCACATTAAAAATGGGCTATACTACTCGTGTAAAGCTTAGATTCAGCGATGAAAGCGACTGGTCAATTTATGAATATGCACGCCTTCGTTTAAGCGGCACAAAAGTAGGTAACGGCGAATTAAATATGAATATCAATATGCGTGGCGCATACGATGATTCACCAACAATAGGCGACAGAAGCTATCATAGATTTTATGACGGCTTATATACTGCAAGAGCTTACAGCGAATTTACAAGGCAGACAAAAAGTTTAGACGGCGATTTCCGTATTTATCAGGCTAACCTTGAATTAAATAAAGTAGTACCATTAACAGATATATCTATCGGTAGAATGTATCTTGCAGCTATTGACGGCTATAAAATTGACGGCGTAAAATTTAAAGTAGACCCATCTCAATACTTTAATTTTGATATTTACTACGGTTTACCTGTAAGCTATTACAGCAACTTAAAAACTCAGGTAGCTGGTGCAAATATTGAAATACCAATAGAAAAATCTGGCACAAAAATTCAGGCAGCATACAGCTATTTTATCAGTGAAGATGGCGGTGATTATAATACTCAGGTAGCAAGGTTAAGATTAGACCAGTCATTAAGCCTTAATGCATTAGCAGCAGCAATCTATGCAGAAGGTGATATGATAGGCAATGCTTTTATTTATGACATTGGCTTTGATGCAAACATTAACCCAAGCAAAACTGGTATATCTGCTTATGTAACAGGTCAGGCTACTACAAACGATAACCCTATTAATAACTATGTATCACTTTATGAAGGTATGCTTGGTTCATCTGCTTATGTTATGGGCGGTGTTAAAGTTACACAAGGTATAAAAGATTTCCTTTTAATAGGTGTAGGCTATGAAGGTAAATATAATTTCAGCATATCTTATGGAGACAGGGACTATAACAGGGTGTTTGGTAATATTGATTTAGTAGGCTTAATTCATAAAAACAACTATTTAAGTTTAATAGTTGACTACTATAATGTAGCAGCATTAGGCCACCAAAATGGTTCATCAAAAGTATTAGGTGGTTTTAGAATGACTCAGGTGTTTACTGATAAATTAGAAGCATGGCTTGGCGTTAACGTTCAAAACTTCCAGTATAGAAACAGCCCTATTAAAATGGGTGGTATGAATTACGGATTTGATGAAATTAACCAAAGGCGTATGAATGAAAATACTACATTAGCATATATCGGCGCAATGTATAAACCAGTAGACTGGTGCGCATTACAGCTTGATTACACATTTGAATATGCAGACCTTTTCAAAAGTGCAGATTTACAACCTGATGTCCACACTGTAGAAATGTGGGTAAACTTCGTATGGTAAGGAGAGTATAATGAAAAAGTTAACTATATTTATAATGATAATGCTTGTAGCAGCAGTTGCTTATGCTGTTGACAGCACAAAACCATCTACACACAATACAAACTGGATACAGCTTCACGGTAATTCTGCAAAAGCAAATGAAGCAGAATGTTACACATGCCACGAAGATAGAAATGAATGTATTATGTGCCATGAAGATACAGCTCCAAGAAGCCATACATCAACATTTGTAAACAGAACTCACGGTATGGAAGCAAGGTGGGACAGGACTGCATGTCAAACATGCCATAAACAAGATTTTTGTGATTCATGCCATGAAACAGCATATCCTATGAGCCACAACAGAACAGGGTTTGCAGATAGAAACAGCTCAGGTTTTCACTGCAATACAAGCTGTCAGTTAACATCATCAAGCTGGCAAATGAATACTGCACAAAACTGTATTATATGCCACAAAACAAGACCTGTAATATCTAACCCAGACAGCCCGCTTGCAGGTCAGCCACACCCTGTAAGATAGTGCAGAAATGAAAAATGTAATGCGAATGTTTATCGGAGGAAAAACATGGGAAAAGTAAATAAATTACTTGAAAATAAATCAATATCAAGACGCTCCTTCTTAAAAGGCACAGCAGCACTTGGTGCAATGGCTGCCGTTTATGGCTGCAGCAGAGAAGAAGACCCAATATACAGCGCAGGCGATAGAACTTATGCTGATGATGAATATTTTACAGCTTCACCAGTTTATCGTTACGGCACATCTACTCACAACTGTGGCGGCCGCTGTATTATTAGAGCGCAGGTCGTAGACGGTAACCGTATTGTTAGATTTTTAACAGATGAAACAACTCATGCTTATGATGGCTCTGTAATTGATAATGACGGAGCAAATACTACACAGGCTCGTGCATGTTCAAGATGCCGTGCATACAGGGGCAGATTATATCACCCAGGACGTTTAAAATACCCTTTAAAACAAACAAAAGAAAGGGGCGATATTACAGGTTTTGTGAGAATACCATGGTCTCAGGCAATATCTGAAATTGCAGAAAGGTTACAAGCTGTTCAGGAGGCTTATGGTGCAGAAGCTTTTCATCCAGTATATGCATGTGGTAACATTGCTTCATCATTCCAGGGCGGTTCATATACTGGCTTATTTGAAGTAAATGACTTTGGTGCTGTTTCACCTGCACTTCGTTTATTAGGTGGTGCATCTGGTTATACATCAGACTATTCTTTCCACCAGGGTTCATATATGGGTGGTTACGGCACAGCTTATTCTGGTATGATAAATATGAATGCTGCTCCGCTTTTTTATGAATCAGCAGGCGAAAAACATTTTGTTATGTGGGGTTCAAATATTCCTACAACTCACAACCCAAAAGCATTTTCATGGACAAAAGCTATTGAAGGTATTAAAGCAAATGGCGGCACAATTAAATTTATTGGGCCAGAACTTTCAGAAATTGGTGTTGCTCAGGCAGATGTATGGTATCAAACAAGACCATATACTGATGTAGCATTAATTTTAGGTATGCTTTACCACATGATTACTTTAACTTTTGATGAAGACGGTACTCTTACTGGTAATGGTCTTGATGTAGATTATCTTGACCAAATGGTATACGGGTTCTTTGAAACTCCAGAATACTGGAGAAATACTAAAGATGGTACTATTTCTCTTACAAAACCACTTGATGAAACAGATTATGTTTATGTTGCAGCAATACCAGCTGGTCAGTCATTCTCTGCTTATATTATGGGCAGCGATACAAGGCTTACAAAAGCATTATATTCTGCAAATAATAACTATATGGCTAACCAGTTTGCAACTAAAGGTATAGCAAGAAATACTCAGGCAGCAAGTTATACATTTAATAATTTAGCATCTACTAAATATGCTTATAAAAATAACATGAATGTTGCAAAAACTCCACTCTGGGCATCTAAAATCACAGGTATAGCAGAAGAAGATATTAAAGAATTAGCAGAATTTTATTTAAGATGCGGTAATGAAAGAATACCAGTATATAATGAATGGGCAGGCGGTCAGTTAAAACAAAATGATGGTACTATTACATTATATGCTATTCAAGCATTATTAATATCTACTAAAAACTGGGGTTATACAGGCACAGGTATTGCAAATAATACAATAGGTGTTACAAAACAAACAGACCCTAACCAAATATCAGCAGGAGATGTCCGCCCAGCTACATGGGATACTGTTGAAAAAATGGGGCCACACCCAAAAATTTCTGTTACTCAATGGCATAACGCAATTAAAATGGCATTTAGTAAAGAATTAGATGCTAATGGTTACACACCAAATATTCCAGACTGGCAAAATGCAAGCGGTTTAGGTAAACCAAAATACAGTGCTGGAAAAGCAGGTCAGGTTTATTTTGATGACGGAGGCGTTAAATCACTTGTTAACCGTGTAAATATAACAGGTGTTGGAAAAATGGAGCCAGCTACATTTACTGTTACAGAAAAAATAAATGTTCCAGGAAAAGGTCAGCAGGATGTTACATGCACATATTATGATTTTAAAGGTAATTCAGTGCAAACTAACGGCACTTTAACAGACCAGACAAATAATGTAGAATTCTCAGGTTTCCGTTTTATATTAAACTCTGCTGGTAATATTCCTATGAACCAGCATGCAAACCCAATTGATTCTGCAAGAATGTATAAAGCACTTCCTACTTTTGGATATGGTGCTCATCAGGCAAATAATATGGCAAATGCTTTTTATCTTGTTACATTTGATAACTTTATGTCTCCTAGTGCAAGATATTCAGATTACGTGTTACCTGCACAAACTACATGGGAACAGGCTGATTTTGTAACAATTGAAAACAGCGGTAACTTATATGTAGATGCAGTAAAACCAGGACCTGGCGAATCAAAATCAAGCTGGGAATTTGTTAGAGATTTAATTAGTGCACGCAGTGGGGCAGATGCCTTAAATCAGTTTATTGGCGGCGCAAATAAAAATGGAAAACCAGCAAGTGAAGTTAGGTTTGATGATGTAGTACGTGATGCATTTGAAAATACTATATCTAAAAAAGCAGAAAGCCCATATTTTGGTAAAACCTGGGAGCAGTTCTTAGAAAAACCTATTTCCCATGCTAAACCATCTACTGAGATACCAGCATCTACAACTAACCCTATTAGAGCAGCTTATGATGCATGGACAGCAGATACAACTCAGCCATTCTATCCAGGCGTTACTACTGTTGACTGGTCAAATGAAAGCGGCGTATTTGGTATATTAGATAAATAATTTCCTGCCACTTGTGTGGCAGTTTTTTGTTTCTAAATATATCATCAAATAATCTATTCAGACTAATAATTGTTTTTCTTGCGTACTAATTTTATTTTGTGGTATTATAAAAACAAGTTATAAGGAGTAAAATTATGAAATATTTTGCGGCATTAATTATACCTTTATTTATAATGTCATGTGCTTTGGAAAAGGAACAGTCAGACAGCGTTAGCAGTGTTTTACAATTTACTACTGCATCTATTAAAATTGACAGCATAGATAACTATACTTCTGCTCCTGCATGTATGGATTTTAATAACAGGTCCAGCATTATTAAGTATACAATTAACTCAAAAGGTCATTACGGCTCAACAGATGTAGATTCTATTATTAGAAACAGTTATTTCCATATTTCAAGAGCAAGGCTTTATTTTAATGGTATTATTCTTGAAATACCTATACTTGGTACATCAGATATAAAATATAATGCTTCCTATTCTCAGGAGCAGGAAATCACAAAGGCAATGTTAAATGCTGTAGGTATTACAGACGGTATTTACAACCTTTCTATAGAAATGGTAGTTACTGAATATAATGGAAATAATATTCACACAGTAGCAGATGAAACTATTTCATCTACATTTGGTCAGGTACAGATTACATCAGACGGAACAGGCTGCCAGTAAATGGCAGCTTTTTTAATAGTTTAAATTAGTAAAATTACAGCTAAACATTTAACTAATCTTTATACATATATTATCTTATTTATTTTCTACTTTTCTTTTTTTTAAAAATGTTGTATGATACATTTGTTCTATCTATTTTGTAATGGAGTTGCAAATGGCAGGCGGTGTATATATATGTATAGACTTAAAATCATTTTATGCATCTGTAGAATGTGTTGATTTAGGGCTTGACCCTATTAATACTAATCTTGTGGTTGCAGATAAATCACGCAGTGAAAAAACTATCTGCCTTGCGGTTACTCCTGCCCTTAAACATTACGGCATATCTGGCAGACCTCGTCTTTTTGAAGTTTTGCAGCAGGTAAAAAATATTAATAAAGAAAGGCTTGACCGCGCTCCTTTTAAAAAGTTTACAGGTAAATCATATAATATGCAGGAATTAAAATACAACCCTTCACTTGCGCTTGCTTTTATTGCTGCACCTCCTAGAATGGCACATTATATTAAATACAGCACGTTAATATATGAAATATATCTTAAATATATTGCTCCTGAAGATATACATGTTTACTCTATAGATGAAGTTTTTATAGATGCGGCAGGTTATTTAGATATTTATAATATTACCCCTTATAATCTTGCTAAAATTATTATACAGGATATTTATAAAAAGACGGGCATAACAGCCACAGCAGGTATTGGCACAAATTTATATCTTGCCAAAGTTGCTATGGATATTATGGCAAAATTTACCCCGCCTGATGAGGACGGCGTGCGCATTGCATATCTTGATGAAACATTATACCGCCATAAATTATGGACTCATAAGCCTGTTACTGATTTTTGGAGAGTAGGCAGAGGTACCGCAGAAAAACTTGAAAAATACGGCATATATACTATGGGGGATATTGCAAGGTGTTCTATAAGCTTAAAAGATAATTATAATGAAGAATTACTTTATAAACTTTTTGGAGTAAATGCAGAGCTTTTAATAGACCACGCCTGGGGTTATGAGCCATGCACTATGGCGCACATTAAGGCATACAGCCCTGAAAGCAAAAGTATAGGCTCTGCCCAGGTGCTGCACAGCCCTTATACGTATGAAAAAGCTCATAACGCTGTTAAAGAAATGGCAGATATTTTATCACTTGATTTAGTAGAAAAAGGGCTTGTTACAAACCAGATTGTTTTAACTATCGGATATGATACTGAAAACTTATCTCGCAGCGATATGCAGGAATATAGTGGAGAAATAAAAATAGACAGCTATGGCAGAGCAAAACCAAAAAGCGCCCACGGCACAATTAATTTAAGCGGTTATACATCATCTACAAAAGAAATAGTTGCTGCTGTTTCCACTCTTTATAAAGATATTACCGATAAAAGCTTATGGGTTAGAAGATTAAGCATTTCTTTTAACCATATTGTAGAAGAAAATAGTTATGCTGCAGCGTATAAGCCGTTAAATATTTTTGATTTTTTAGAAGAAAGTCATAAAAATAATGTAAATGATAAAGTAAAAGAAAAAGATATGCAGAAAGCTATTATTAATATAAAAAAGCGGTTTGGCAAAAATGCAGTAATAAAAGGTATGAATTTATTTGAAGGGGCAACAACTATTGATAGAAATAACCAGATAGGAGGGCATAAGGCATAATGGAAAATGAAAGTTATAAATATTACGGGGATATAATAAACAGACCACGCCATATTTCAAGTATTCATGCACCTATGAGCATAATGAACCGTGCCGCACAGTTTGCACCATTTGCAGCGCTGCCAGGCCACAGCCAGTCTGTTACAGAGGCAGCACGCCAGACAGAAACATATTTATCTCTTGATGAAGAAGAAAAAGAAAGAATAAACTGTATTCTGCAGAGTATAATATATAATACTGCTGATGCTTGTAAAGTATCTATTAAATATTTTATTGAAGATGAAAGAAAAAGCGGCGGCAGGTACATAAAAACTACAGGCGTTGTAAGAAAAATTGATACGTATAACAAGGTGATTTTACTGGATAATATAAAGATAAATATTGAAGATATTGTAGATATAATTATACATGATAATATGTAATTAATCATGCATAATTATATGATATTATTAAATAAACTGCCTGTTTTTAAACAAGCTACATAGGTCCTTCCTGTTTGTCATACTCTTTATCGCAGTTAAAATCGCTTGTGCCAAACTCATCTGATGCAAACCTGCATTTTTCATTATCATTATATAAAAGAGTTATTTTTGCAGTTTCAGGCACAGGCTCTGTGCTGTTTATAAATTCTGATATATCAACTGTTACATATCCATATTGGTAATGGTAAAAGTTTAATGTGCCGTTATCGCTGTAAAAATCAAACCTGTATTGTGTTTCTTCTTTTGGCATATCAAGCCTTAATGTAACTTTTTTAGGAACTGTTGGGTCTTCAGATGTAAGGTTATCAGTGCTGTATGATGCTTCTTTTATAACAAGCCCAAATATAGACATATTATCTGAACCTGTACTTTCATTAATTGTTATATTAATATCTTTTGCCTCTAACTCATAGTTTACTATTTTTGTTGAGCCGTCTGATTTATAGTTTGCCCATATACGCTGTTTTGATGCAGTATTTGGGTAGTTTATTACAACCTGACGTTTTGCACTGTCAAGAGTATCATATCTGCAGTAGTTAAAATAATTAATATAACATTCAAAAGTATAATTTTCAGGGGAAGGGATTGACCTGATAGGCTGAGAATTATATTCACGCCAGCCCCAGTTTGTAAGGCATGTGCCGTTATCCTGGTCCATATAAGTTGTATAGTTATCTAAAAAAATAGGGGGAATAAGAGCCGTTACACTTGTTCTGTAAAGTTTTTTTGAAAGATTAATAGCCTCTACCACTTTTTTTGCCATAACTTCTGCATCAGTATACCCATTGTAATAAGCATGGTTTGTCTGCCCTGTATACCTTGAATAGTAACCAAACCAGTTTTCATATTCAGTATTCATCTGGGCATCACCACAAGAAAAAATAGGAATAGATATAATAATCGCAAGTAAAATACTAATATTTCTCATTTAAAGCCTGTTCTAAAATTTTTAACCTTTGGACAATTAAATCATCAGGAAGCCCCATATTTCTAACAGCATTAAGGCGTATTTTTTCATCTTTCACAAGATTTAATGTCCATGTTTTTTTACTGTCTATGACAGCTGCTTTTTCAATAAGTTCTAAAGCATATTCAGGGTCATTATCTACAATATGGCGGGCTGCCTGCCTGTATGCATAGCTTTGAATCCTTTCACTTGTTGAGGAACTTTTTGCTATACTTAAAAGATAACTTATATCGCCAGTTTTATAAAATTGAGCTATTTTTTTATAAGGGGCAGGAAGTTTACTTTCATTATATTCATTATGACTTAAAAAATTTACAATATTTAATTCTTCCTGGCATCTGCCAAGTGCGGCGAAAGCTCTTGCATCTTCTAAAAGCGGTAAACTTTCTTCCGGGTCTGCTGTAACAATAACTATTACAGTACGTGCCATATTACAGAAATTACCCATATCTCTAAATTTTGCAACAGCACGATTATATGTATATGATGCCATACGTTCTCTGCCCTGCAGCTGATAATCTACAGCTCTTTCAACAAGTGTCATTCCAAGAAGTAAATCATCACGTTTTGTTTTACTTGAACATGATGTTATTGATATACATAATAAAACTGCTGTAAAAATCTTTAAAAAATTTATCATTTTAAAGGAACTTTCTCCGGTGTTTTTTCATTACCTATACTAATAGGCCATGTGTTTTGTATTTTAAGTATTAATTCATTACCACTTTCAACAATAGACTGTATCTCACTGCGCAGCTCATCTAAGTTTTCAGTGCCGTCTGCTGCATTTTGTGAGGCACGCTCTAAGTTTGCAGCCACCTGGTCAAGTCTTGATACAATAGGGGCAATAATGCGCACCATATTCTGCACTTCATTTACAACTTCATTAGTGCCAACTACTATAGGCTCAGAATGTTCATCAAAAACTTCAAGTGAACGTTTTAATGTAACACTGCCGCTTTCAACATTATGCGCCATTCTGACAGCTGATTCACTAAAACTTCTTAAATCCTGTAAAAAGTTTGCTATTTCATTTTGAACTACATCTGAACGAAGATAACCAAGTGAACCTTCTTTATTTGCAATATCAGAGCCTAATGAGCCAAGCCCGCGCATAAGTTTATTAAAATCACCGTCTTTATCAGCAAACCTTATTAAAATTGTATTAACACTTGCAACAATCTCTCTTAAATCTGCTACAACAGGCGTTACCTGTTCAATAATACCCTGTAAACCCTGGTCGCGTTTTAAGCTGAATATACTGCCTGTTTCTATATTAGGGGCTTCACTCTGCAGGTTAGTTTTAACATCTATATAACTGCTGCCTATAATATTTTGAAGGCTTAATGAAAATACAGAATCCTGCCTAATCCATTTAACATACTTAGTAGGTATGCCTATCTGCATAATAACTCTGCCATCATCCTGCAGTGCTAAATCATTTACACGGGCGATTTGAAAGCCTGCATATTTCACAGGCATACCTTTTGCCAGATTTTCACCAGTATCTGTATATACATCTATATAAACTTTAGTTGTAAAAATATCACGGCTTATTCCAATAGCAATAACAAGCGCAATAATTATAACAACTGCAATAACTACAAATAATCCAACCTTTATTTCCAGGTTTTTAAAACGAGGGTCTGCCATGAGGTATATGGTATCTCCTTAAATTCTAAATCTTTATATTCATCAAAATATCTAAAATTTTCTACCACAGTGATTTCAAACCCTGAAACATTTTTAATAAAATGTATAAAAGGTGAGTAATCATCAGTTAAAAGCATCCTGTGTGGCAGAAAGAAAAATATATGCTGAGGCATCCTGATAGATGCACGCAGATATTTCACTATTAAAAGTTCAAACTCATTAAGCTTTTTAGGCTTATAATACATAGCATGAGCCATATTATATTTCCTAAGCATATTAAGCACAATGATTTCTGCATCTTTTCTTTTTATATTTTCAAAATACTGCAGTGGCAGCATAATATTTTCACATATAGAAAGAGTTGCTATTAAAGGAATATTATAAGAAACAATACTTACATTACTCCAAATAGTTTTTTTCATTAACTCACTTTGCATAGTATCTGCTAAATAGTTCGCCTTTAAACTAACGAGATATTTTTGCGTCATATAAATACTTCCCCTAAAATAATGATGATAATAAATGTAAAAAATATACCAAGCATAGCACTCATCATTCCTTGTATAAGGGCAGTTTGTGAGTTTTGCATTTTTTGTGCAATATATATAGGTATAGAGGCAGCAATAAACCCAATTAATATTGTTTTAAATGAAAAAGTCGCCACATCTGAAAAGGAGATTGTAGAAACAATCTGACTTAAAACATAATCAAGCGAAGTGCTTGATTGAAAGCTTAAAAGTGTATAGCCTCCAATAATTGCAAGGGTTGAAAAATATATGGATAATACAACCATAGATATTACACTTGCAAGCACCCGCGGAAAATACAAATATACATAAGGGTCTATATTCATAGCCTCTAACGCCTTAATTTCCCTGTTAAACTTCATCATACCAACATCAACTAATAATGTGGTAGAAGTTCTAAGTATTATAAGTATACCGCTGATAAGCGGCCCTGTTATACGAATAATAACAGTAGTTAATATAGGGCCTATATTTGGTGCAGCATCAAGGGCAAAAAGAACTTTTGTTATGATACCAACTAATGTCATCCCTAAAAGTAAAGCCGTAATAGTCATTGTAACAATAAGCTCAAAACCAGAAAAATATATCTGCTTTAATATAGCCATCTGCACTGCTGGCGAATAAGAATATTTACTAAAAATACCCTTAGATGATACCTGCAGACAAAAAAGACTGTGCCCTTTGAAAAAATTGCCAACAGCAATAACGTTTGAGCCTATTTTATATAAAAGTTTATACATTCTTAATAATACACTTTTTTTTGTTTAATATCAATACATTTTAAAAAGAATATAATTTTTTGTAAAATCTAAAAACGATTGCAACACATTAAGCAG
>DXAQ01000134.1 GCA_019116905.1 Candidatus Mucispirillum faecigallinarum
TAAATATGTGGGAAATCCTGATTTAGTGATGATGAATATTCCCATTTTATTTCTGCTTTAAGTTTTTCTGTATCTATGAAAAGCACCATAAAGCTTCCTCCCTTTTTTATTAACCTTGGGATAATAAGCGGAAACTGCTTTTCTGTGCTTGCATGGATAAACCCGTCATCTGCTAATAATTCTTTTCCAAAAATATGCGCTTTTTCAATCTTTTTATAATATTCATCTGTTAGATTTATAATTATTATCATTGTTTTTTCCTTATTACACCTATTAAGCCTTTATATATTAGCACAAAAAATGCAAGAATTATAACAATATCACCAGCTGTTGAACTGCCCCTTACAATAGAACATCCTGTTCCCATTTTTATATCTTTTTCTTCTATCACGCCTGCTGTATTATTATCAAGTGGATTTTGCCATACTCCGCCTGTTATCATATCTACATTTACAATATTTTCTCCGTCTACAAATACATTATCAGGCGGATAATTTTCACATTGGTTTTCAAAATGCACATCCTGAATATTATATAAATATCTGATTTTTCTGTAATTTGATTCTGGAATACAGTTATATGTAAACCGCAGAGATAAAATATATGTATTAACTTTTACATCATAGATTGGCGATACATCTGTTATGCTGTTAAAATCAAATATCATACTTTTTAAATCAGTTTTATCTGCAACAGGAGAAATATCTGTAATATAATTATGTTTAAATGAAACCTCTCCCAGTTTGTTTAAATTTCTTAAAGGCTCTATTGAAAATATTTGATTATGGTCTGCAATTATAGTATTCAGCGCATAATTTTTTTCAAAAGGTGTCAGGTCTGATACAGCATTAATAGACATATCAATACCAGAAAGCATAGTCATATTATCAAGGGCAGCTATGCTTGTTATTCTGTTATCTCTAATAGATAAGTATTTTAAGGCTCTTAAATGAGCAAGTGCAGAAATATCTGATATTCTGTTTCCCTGCAAAGATAAGTGCTGCAAACTTGAAGGCATATACATAAGTGGAGTAATGTTTGTAATATAGTTTGGACCCTGATAATTTAAAACAAGCTGATAAAGTGGGTACATATAAGGAAAATATGTTAAATCTGTAATATGATTGCCGCTTAAATTAAGGGTATTAAGTTTTGGCAGCCTTGTTAAATATTCAATATTTTCAATTTCAGAATTAGGTATTTCAAGCCTTTGCAGCTGTTTTAGGTTACGCAGCGGCATTAAATCATTAATTTTTGTACCCTGGTCGCCCATATCTAATAATTTTAGGTTTACAAGCTGCTGTATCCCTTCTAAACTTGTAATATTAGGGTCGGAGCATTTAAGCATTGTGATTTCCTCAGCCTGAGCGCATGTGATTGGCCACCTTTTATAACCAGTATATTCTCTAACACATTTTTCTAGAGAAGTATTATCTGGAAATTCCAGTAAATCCCATTTATTTTCGCATACACTGTAATCAGTTGCATTCATAAACATTTCTTTTAAATGCCTGACTGTTGCATTATCACATGTGCAGCTTTGGCATGTCATATCAAGCAGGTTATCAATAGATACATTATCATTAGCTGTATTATTATCTTGATTATTTATAATATTATCAAAAAATGGAGTATTACCGTTTTGCGTATTATTTGTAATATTATCGGTTATATTATCGTTTGGGTCAAAGCATGAGGAGCATGTACAGTCTTCTCCGCTTAAAAATTCTGTTAATGTAACATTATCGTAAGTGCAGTTATCGCAGGAGCAGTTGCCAAAGTTATCGCAGGAGCAGTCCTTACAGTTATATGAATTAATAAGGTTTATTGCGTCTATTATAGATAACTGCTGAGCATATCCATTACCAGCAAATAAGAAAAAAAAGAAACAAACTGTAAAAATTGGTATTATTTTATATATTTTCATTTATTATCTATCGGCATAAATTATCAAAATATAAGGTAAAATTTCTTGTAATAATCAATTAATCGGTATAGAATACAAAAGGCATAAATTTTGCTTGTATTATTTTAAGTATGAATAAATATTGGAGTGTTATATGAAAAAAATATATATATTTGCAGTGATTATATTATCGTTCTTTATTTTTTCAGGCTGTGCCAATAAGGCAGTAAAACCTGTAGTTAATGCTTATACCCTTGAAGATTTAAATTATCCATGTATGAAAGTAGATTTTTCTGACCAGATTAGATATATTGATATGAGTACAGTAAAAGACGGTGATAATATTGCATTATTATATAACCTTGAAATGCCTGGTTATGATGTAAATGTTATAAAAATGTATGCACTGCAGGGTTCATACAGTCTTGAAAGTCTGCCATCGCTTTATGATAACCCATCAAAGCTTTATGAAATAACAAATACAGAAAATCCTGATAAATCAGCTGTTATTGTGCTTGAAGATAAAAAGGAAGGAATTTATTTAAAAGGCTCTGTTGGTTATTTTATACAGTCTGACAGGATAGTTCGTGTAGATATCATCAGGGTAATAAAAAAATCCGGCACTTTTAGATATTCAGGGCTTGAAGAATGGCAGAATTCTACAATAGGAAAAAGAACAATAGAGAATATGAAATCTATACTGGAAACAGTTTATTCAAGTATAACAACTACATCATGCCCTAATAAAAAGGACTTAAACAGCAACTGGTGGGATTAAAGTATAATATTTACCTGCTTATTTAACGTTATGGAGTTTTCAGTAATAAGGCAGTCCCATGCAGAAATATTTACGCCTTTATCTTTTGCCAGTTTTAGTGCCTGCCCAAATTCGCTGTGTGTTTTATAATTTGGTGTAAAATAAGCAGGATTTTCCATTTGGATAACAAATATAATGTGAGCATCAAAGCCGTTTTCTTTTGCATCGATTAATTCCATAATATGTTTAACACCTCTTTCTGTCGGTGCATCTGGAAACATTACAATATTATCTTCTTCAAGAGTAACGCCTTTAATTTCTGCAAAAATTTTGCGGCTGTTTGTTTCTGCATACACATCAAATCTTGACTGTTTATATTTTTGCTCCATTTTAATATATGTAAGCGGTTCGTTATTATTTAATATATTTTTTCCAAGATTAAGTGATTCATAAATTACTTTATTAGGGGCGGCAGAATCCATATTAATAAGTCTGCCATTTTTATTAACAGTAATAAGGTCATATTTTGTTTTTCTGCTGCTTTCTGGGAAATATTCTAAATAAACTTGTGCATCAGGTGTTAAAAGCTCCCTGCATCTGCCTGTATTTTTAACATGGACGATTACTTCCTGATTATCTATGATACATTCTGCAATAAACCTGTTTGGTCTGTTTTTAAATGTGGCTTTAATTATATTGTTATAAACCATAATATTATCCTGTCTGCAATTACATGCCAGCATGTTACATTAAAATTTAAGTGTTGGCAATAATGTTTTGATATAATTTAATGATATTTTATGTATTATTATTTTTTTGATAAAATCACATTAAAAACCTTGACATAACTATTGGAATTGTGTATCTATATGTAATTAATTGTAATGCTTGAAAGCAGGATTAGAGGTTGTATAATGAGTAAAAGTGGTGTAGTTAAGTGGTTTAACAATTCAAAAGGTTATGGTTTTTTAACTGATGAAAATGGTGCAGATGTATTTGTCCATTTTTCAGCTATTCAAAGCGATGGTTATAAAACACTTAAACAGGGGGACAATGTAGAGTTTGATGCAATAGAGGGAGAGAAAGGTTTGCAGGCTCAAAATGTTAAAAAAGTAAGCGGAGCAAATTAATTATAAATAACTTTTTTGCAGAAGAATTTTATTTTGCCAAATTTTTAGGCTGTGTGAATATTTACGCAGCCTTTTTTTATATGCTGTCTTGACTTTTCTTATATTATACTATATTCTTATACGTGGATGGTTTTATATGTTTCATAAAATAGATGTATTAATTATTGCAGTATTTTTAGCCTTATCTATATTTCTAATATTTAAACCTTATGGTTATTCTTCCAAAAAGCTGCTCCTTGTTTCAGACAGCGACAGCCTTTATATTCCTTATAAAGACGGCTCATTCAATCTTTTTAGTAAAATGAAAGATGTATTTGGTAATGAGCACAGCATATATAAGAGTATAGAATATGAAATAAAAGACGGTAAAGTAAAAGTAATTCATTCAGACTGTGCCAACCAAATATGTGTTAATACGCCTGCAATAAGTAATTGTGGGGAAAGTATAATATGCGCGCCAAACAGGGTTGCATTTATAATTGATTGTTCAGACAGGGATATTTTAAAACAATGAAGATGAATATATATATATTAACAGGACTTATGGCATCATGCAGTATTATTTTAGGAGTGATAGAAAATTTTATACCTACTCCTGTTCCTGCAATCAGGCTTGGTTTGTCAAATGTGCCTATTCTTATAATGATTTATTTAGCAGGCAGCAAGTATGCGTTTCAGGTATCTTTTTTAAAATCGTTGATAGTGCCTGTACTTTCAGCAAATATTATATTTAAAATGTCATTAAGTGTGCCTGCCACTTTTATATCTTTTGCTGCAATGGCTTTAACTTTTTATTTTTTTAAAAACAGATTAAGTATTGTAACAGTAAGTGTAGTTGGAGCAGTATTTCATATGATTACTCAGCTTATAGTAGTAAGTATTTTTTATGTTCCAGGTTTAATTTATACGAAACTTGCTGGTGTTCTTTTACTTTCTGCAACTATAACAGGTATATTAATGGGAATAATAGCTTATAAAATAGTAAGTCATAAGCAGATTAAGTCAATGTTTGCTGGTCTTGAATTAAATAATAAAAGTAATTAAAAATAAAACTGCCACTCTACACCAAATGTAGAATTTATATAGTGGTCGTTAAAAGTGTTCATACTTTTAAATGCAATATTGCTGTATTTTTTATATCCAAAATTTAATTTAATGATAGTTCGTTTATAGTTTTGGTCAGTTAAATATGAGTAAGCAAGCTGCAGGTTTTTAAATGGGCGTACTATTGCCTGAAAACCTGATACGCCATAGTTATCTGTACCGCTCCATATATTTAGTCCTATTAAATCTTTTGTAGCAAGCCCTAATACTGAGCTTATTATAAGGCTGTAAACAGTATCATATATTGCTGTATCATAGTCGTAAGTATTGAATATATTCATACTTTTAAGTGAAAACGAAGTAATACCTGCGCTGTATTTTTCAACAGGAGATGATGTTATATCATACTCAAAAACATTTGAATGGTATGGCAGGGCATAAGAATACATATTTTCTTTATTTAGTGATTTACTAAATGCAGCAATATATGGGTTTGAAATAAAGTCAAGTAAATCATCTTTTGTACCATATTTATATATATTATATGAAATATTTTCTTCTGAATGAAAATATGGTTTATATGTAAGGTCTAGTTTAATTATGCTTTCATTATCACTTTCGCTGTTTGATATATCTTCTGTATTTTCAGCAAACGCAAAATTTATAATACCAAAACACATAATGATATTTGATAAGATAACATATAATCTTTTCATAGCTATAATATTAATAATTTATTTACAAAAATCAAGTAAAAATTTACATTCATCAGCTTTTTTATACTGGAATGACACCTTTATCCATATGGAATATGTAACATTCTGTATTTTTGTTGTATATTTTTTTTAGTATTTTAGCATATTTTAACACCTGTTCTTTATAATCATTTAGAATTTTATCATCAAGTGTACCTGTTTTATAATCCATAATAATAATTTTATCTTCCATTTCGCTGTAAATATCTACAGAATAAAGGTTATTATCATTTCCTATACGTCTTTCTTTAAATACTCTGCCTTTAAAAAGATTCTGCCAGCTTTTGTTGTTATATACAGTATCTAGATATTTTAAAATTAATTTAAACGAATTATCATCTATTTGTGAGCCAAATTTTGAATTCATATAATTTATGGCTAAATTAAGTGTTTCTTTTTTGCCGTATTCAAGCATAAAAAGTCCTGCATGCAGGCATGAGCCAAAAATTGAGGCAGCAGCATTTTTAGTAATATTTTCATCTTTGCTGTAAAAAGCTTTTTTATCTATTAATTCTTTTTCTTTTTCTATTTTAAAATTAATTGTTACAGGTTTGATAGTTTCTTTTTCCTGTTTTATTTCTGCCTGTAATACGCCTTTTTCTATATTTTCAGGGAAAAAGAAACCTACCAGCTGGGACATATTTAATGGCATATCTTTAGGGATATCTGCATTAATAAAAAGTGCTTTTTCAGCCCTTGTCATAGCAACATAAAGCATATTTACGCTGTCCTGCAAAACGAGAGTATTTTCTTTTTCCATAAATTTTTCTGCATCTGTTCCAGTTATATAGGGCAGCAGTTTTTTAGGATATACGCAGCATAATTTAGAATCACCAAACACATTATTATCTGCAATAAAAAGCTGCGAATTTTTAGCGTTTATGCTTATATCTCTTGCTAAATTAGGCAGCATTACAACAGGGAACTGTAAGCCTTTTGATTTATGTATTGTCATAACAGTTACAGCATTTTTTTGGCCTTGGGAAAGCGCCTGTTCAGATGAGGCTGCTTTATTAACTGTTTCTTTAAAATCTGCAATATTTGTGCAATTATAAGCACATTTTGAAATCACATCTAAAACAGCATTAAAATCAGGGTTGCCATTAAATCTGCCTTGCAAATCAAGCTTATCAGCTAAATAAAGAATTTTATCAAAAATAGTAAAGTTTACTATATTTAAGAGTATATTTTTTATTTTAAATTTTTCTGCATTAAATAAATTTCTATCCTGCATAATATTATTATTACATGCTTTTGGACTTGTAAACATATACTGAAAAAATGCATAATCATTATCAGTTTCAATAAATTCAGCCAGTGCCATAATGATATTATAAACTGGGGAGCTTGTAAGATTAGCAGAAGTTTCTGCCTGCACAGGTATATTATTATCTTCTAAAAAGTTAATTAAATCTTCCCCGTGTTTATTTGATACAGTAAGGATTGCAATATCTTTATATTTCCAGCCGTTTTCTATACATTTTTTAATTCTTTCAAGAGTATAAGTTAAATAATACGGGTTATCTTCCTTATTCTGCTTATCAAGGTTGTGTGATATTTCCACATAACCATCGCCGTTTATGGTGGCAGCTTTCTGGTCTATTTTAAAAATCGCAAAATCTTCACCATATTGCTTATATATATCATTTGAGATTTGGTTAACGATTTCTACAATATTTTTTCCGCTTCTATAATTTATATTTAATGTTTGGGAAGAAAGTTTATCTTTATATTCTTTTAAAAGCAGCCTGAAAAGAGAAGAACTGCCGCCGCGAAATCGGTAAATATTTTGTTTTGGGTCTCCAACGTAGAAAAAGCTGCCTGATTTATCATTCTGTCCAATACCAGCCATTGCTTCTTCTGCCAGTGGTTTTAATGTAAGCCACTGGGAAATAGAGGTATCCTGAAATTCATCTATTAATAAATGGTTTATTCTGCCATCAAGTCGGAAATAAAGGTAATCTTTATCGATAGTGCTTTCTTTTGATGCAAGCATATAATATACTGCATCGCTAATATCACCGTATGTCAGCATATTTTGAGCTTTTTTTAATTCATCCATTTTTTCATGAAGTGATTTTCCAAGATTAAGTGAAAGCCCTGTTATAATATCACCATATAAAAGCCAGTATTCCTGTAATTTATTTGTAATTTTATTATGTATATTTCTCTGTGTTGATGAAAACTCATATTTTTTAAAGTTTGGTGTTTCATCAATATCATTTACAAAGAAAGCAATCTCAGATATTTCTTTGATTTTTTTATAATCAAGCTTTGCAACGGCTTTTGCTGCATTTACTCCCAGATTATCCTGTTCAAATGTTTTTTTAAATTTTTGGCATAAATCAGGTATTTCATTCTGCAGCTTAATGGCATTATTAAGCATATCTACAATATCTTTTGCTTTTGGTGCGTTATTTACTGCATTTTCAAGTTTTAATATATTATCTGCAGAGTATTCTGCATAGCTTTGCAGTGTAGAAATAAGTGTAACAGTTGGTATTTCAAGCACTGGGTAAATCTTATCAAGTATATTCTTCCACGATGCATCAGCAAGTATTTCTGCAATCAGGTTATAAAAGGCAGTTTTTTTAATAATTGATGTTTCTTCATCGCTTTGAATATCAAAATCAGGGCGAAAACCTGCCTCAAAAGGAAATATTCTTAAAATAGTGTTATTAAAAGAATCTATTGTTTTAATATTTAGTTCAGAAAAATGGCTAAACAGGTTATCACGTGCAGCGGCAGCTGTTTCTTTAATAAAGTTATCATTAAATTCAACATTTAGTTTTTCTGCATATTTTTCCATAAATGGCGCAATAAAATTATATTCACTTTCTGAAGCTGTGCCTTCTGCAAACTCATTAATAAATTTAATGATACGCTCTTTCATTTCAGCAGTAGCTTTTTTAGTGAACGTAAGGCATAAAATATCGCGAGGCGCAACGCCTGTTAAAAGCATACCAGTTACGCGCATTGCCAGTTGAAATGTTTTACCAGTGCCGGCAGATGCTTCCAGTGCCAGATTATCATATTTATTTAGAGAAGAAGCCATTTTCCCTCCCGCATACAGCAGCATACTGGCAAAAATCACATGTTTTTGTTTCTTCTGTCTGCTTAAATGGTGTGTTAATATCTACTATTTCATTTAATACGCCTTTTAAATATTCCTTAAAATCATCATAAAAGCTTGTATCAAAGCCGCTTATATATTTAAAATCTTCTTTTAAGCTGAAATAAAATAAATCAGCAGGCATTTTTTTCATTTCTGATTTTATAAGCATTGCATAAATTGGCAGCTGGATATCTTCAACCTTTTTAAAATCATTATTTAATACAGGCTTGATTTTTTTCATATCTTTATATTTATAGTCTGTAACAAATATATCCTGCTTATATGTTTCTATTTTATCAATGTATCCTGTAATATTAAATTTATTAAATTTTATGTTTATATTATATTCTCTGTTTGTTTCAACAAAGCCTTCTTTTGCATGCATTGTTTCAGCTGCTGCAATTTTTGGCAGGTTGTTGTATATAATTGATGAAATAAACTGCTCCACGCTGCTGTATTTAAAAGCATCATATTGTTGTATCTGGTTTAAGTATTCTTTTTGAAATTCCTGTAAGTAGTTTTTATCTAATGCAGAAATATTTCTATCAAATAAGTTTTTAAAAACAGAGTGAATCACTATACCAAAGATTTGGTTATCAAGAGATGTGGCAGGCTCTGTTTTTTCATCAATTTTTAAAATATATTTTAAATAAAATTTAAAAGAGCATGCATTATATATATTTAAGTTTGATGCAGAATATTTAAATTCTTTTAAATGTGTTATAATTTTATCATTTTTTTCTACATATAATGGCTCATCTTTTGGGTAGTGATATATTTTATCTTGAATTAAAGAAATCACGTTAGGAGCATATTTTAGCTCTTTGATATTATATTTAACTGATAATTCTTCTAAAAAACTGCTTCTTCTTGATGCAGAATTATTATCAGAATATGAAATAATATTTATTTTTGCATTACTCATAAGCTGATAAAGATAGTTTTTCATTAAATTTTCACGGTCAATAAAAGTTGGCAGATTAAGCTGCATACGTATTTCTGTATTAATAAATAAATCTTTTGGGCTTTTTGGCGGAAAAAGTTCTTCTGTCATATATGGAATAAATAATACATCATAATCAGTATTTCTGCTTTCAAGTATACCTGTTACTGCTATTTCTTTTTTAGGCAAATCTACTGTTAATTTATTTACTTCATTCATAATTATATATGATGCTTCATCAAAAGAAAGTATATCATTTATATTATTATAAGTAATTTCAAGTTTATCAAGATGCAGTATAGTTGTTTTAATTATATCCTGCTCTAATATAAAAAATTCTAAAAGTTTATTTAATAAATTTTTATATACGTTTATAAATTCAGAAATAGTGCCAGTTTTTGTTGATTTAAAAAAATCTGATAAATATTCTTTTATAAAAGGCTCATTGAAAAACTCATCTGCTTCAAGATAAAGCTTATTATTATCAAGCATTTTATTTAATTTTATATATAAAGATTTTACATCTTCGTTTTTCTGCATTATTTCATCGCTTATCATATTTATTACAGCTGTTATATCAATAAGATTATTATTAATTAAAGATAAGGTATTTAATGCGTTATTTATAAGGTTATAAAAGCTAAAAGCGTTAATATCTCTGCCGTCAGATATATCAAACAAGTTATAATAATCAAGCTGAATAAAATATGTTTTACAGCTTGTATCAGGCATAATCACTGCCATACGGTTAAATGGTATATTATTTTTAATATGCAGTTCAAAGGCTTTTCTTGTAATTAAATCAATCTGTGAAATATTTGAGCTGCATGAATAAAACTGCATATTATCCTTTGAAAAAACAGGCAGATTTTTATCAATTAAGTTATCTGTTTCAAAATATGATTCATATTCTTTATGCTGGTTTTGTTTTTTGCCTGCATAGTTAAAAATAACTGTTACATCTTTTATTTCACTAATCATTTTTATAATTTTCATTTCATATTTTGCAAGAAAGCCGCTTATTAAAAATATATATTTATCATATCTTTCAACAAAAAGATTATTCAGTTTAATATCTATATACGTTTCATATTTATCAATAAAGCCTTCCTTATGTATTAAGTCAGTATAAATATTCCATAAATGGTTTAATATATTTATCTGGTTTTCATAATCAGAGTATTTGCCGGCTTTCACAAGGCTTTTTATATCCACCATTTCTGCAAAAAGTTCTCTGTAAAATGAAAATATATTATTTACATTCTGTATAAATGGTATAAAGCTTGATAGAAATTCTTCATTATCGCTTTTAAAAACGGCAGTTATTTCTTCCTTTGTAAGTTTTGCAACTGCTTTTTTAAGATAGAATGGACGCAGTTCTGCAGGCATAATTTTTTTATCAGTTTTAATAACCATTTCAAAAATACTGGATATTGTGTATGGCTCAATATATTTAAATCCGCAGTTTGCCATATAGCGCACATTTCTTTCAGTAGGCAGAATAAGGCATGTTTTTAAATCGGCTTTATCATAAGATAAAGCCGTATTATAGATAAAAGAATAAGTTGTAGTGTTTTCTGGAACATATAGGCAGTTTATCATATTTTACCTGTTTTTATTTATTTTACATATATAAGCAGATTTATGCGCCATTAGATGACGCATAAAAATTTATTTCATACCCATAAGCTGTAAAAGTTTATTTTCATCAGGTTTTCTGCCCATAAAGTTAATAAAAAGCTGCTGCATAGTATCGGAGCCGCCCTTTTCAAGTATATTTTCTTTAAAGCTTTTAGCAATTTTTTCATCAAATACACCATTTTCGCTGAAAGCAATATAAGCATCAGCAGAAAGCATTTCTGCCCATTTATAGCTGTAATAACCTGCAGAATAGCCGCCTCCAAAAATATGGCCAAATCCATTTTCAAATATTACATAATCAGGTGGGAAAATAACTGCTGTTTCCTGCCTTGTTTTAAGTATGATTTCATGGACCTGTTTATATGTGTATGCATTATCGTATATGCTTAAATCAAATATACCAAATTCAAGCTGGCGGACTAAAAACATGCCAGATTGAAAGTTTTTATTATCTATTAATTTTTTAATTAATTCATCAGGTATAATTTCACCAGTTTCATAATGTTTTGCAAATAATTTTAATACTTTTTCTTCGTATGCAAAGTTTTCTAAAAACTGTGAAGGAAATTCAACAGCGTCCCATTCAACGCCGTTTATACCTGATACATCAGATTCTTTACATTTAGAGAAAAGGTGATGAATTGCGTGTCCTGCCTCATGGAAAAGAGTATGCACATCTTCATGGCGTAAAAGGGAAGGCTGCCCCTTTTTTGAGGGCGGGAAGTTTGCAACAATAAAAGCATCTGGCAGGTGGATATTATTTTTATCATCAATTCTGCCTGTGTGCCAGTTATTCATCCATGCTCCGCCCCGTTTTTCAGGTCTTGCTTCTAAATCGATATAAAGCCTTGCAAATGTGTTGTTATCGCTGTCCAGCAGATTATAGCATTTTGCTGTTTCATGCCAAAGTTTAATATCTTTTACTTCCTGAAATTTAATATTAAAAAGCTTTTGAAGGAAAGTAAAAAGCCCCTGCACAACGTTTTCTTTTTCAAAATACGGCCTAAAAAGTTCGCTGTCAAAGCCAAGCACTTCTTTTTTTAACAGGTTTGAAAAATATGCTGTATCGTAACTTTCTAATTTTTCTATACCTTTAGTTTTTGCAAAGTTTGATAATTCCTGCAATTCTTTTTCTGCATAAGGTTTGCCTTTTTTGCTTAAATTTCTTAAAAATTCTAAAGCATAATCAGCACTTGGGCAGCTCATAGTTTCATTACGCATTTCTCTGTAATTTTTATAACCTAATAAGTTTGCTTTTTCATGTTTTAATTTTAACATTTCTTCTATAATTGGGCTGTTATTTTCTGCCCTTGTCATATATGCTCTATATACTTCTTCTCTTAATTCTCTGTCTGTGCAGTAAGTCATAAATGCAATATATGAGGGCGCCTGCAGAGTAAACCTATAACCCTGCTGAACTTTTGCTGCCATTTTATCACTTTCAGGCATATCTTTAATATGGTTATCATCTTTTAAGATTATTTCAAAAGCATTAGTTGCATCAAGCAGATTTTTATTAAAGTTATCAGAAAGTTCTGAAAGTTTAGTATTAATTTCTATAAGCCTTTTCTTTTTATTATCATCTAAATGGACGCCGCCTAATTTAAATGATTCAAGGCTGTCTTTAATAACTTTTTTCTGCTCACTTGTTAAATCCTGCTGCATACTTATTTCTTTTACAGCTTCATATATTTCTTTATTCTGGCTAAGTTCTGAAGAATAAATACTTAACGGCTCTAAGCAGATTGTAAATGCCTCCCTTGTTTCTGGGCTGTCGCAGACTGAATTAAGATGAGCAATCGGTGTAAAATAATCGTTTAATCTGCAGTCAAGCTCCATTAATGGACGCATAAAATTAAGATATGTTTTCTTTTCTAATTTTAAAAGTTTTGCAATTTCTTCTTTATTGCTGTTTATTATGTTTGTTACATGTTCTAATGAATTTTTAGTACATTCAAGTGGGAAATTAATAAACATTTTTATCTCCTAATATATATTATCTATTTTTTTAAGTGTGGCATTATAAACATTTTCTCTTTCTTCAATCATCTGTCTAAGATGAAAATACGAGTAAGGCAGGGAAAGCACAATGGCAGAAGTTGCATTATCCTGAGAATCTGTATGCAGGCTTGTAATAATAACTTTTGTAGTTAAATCTTTTGCTGCACGGATTAAAGATACATCATTATCATCAATAGAGCTTATCATAATATTTACTCTTGCGCTGCTGCCTGATGGAATATATGGCTCAATTTTTTTAGAAAAAGCTTTTGAGCGGGCAAGAAATGTATCAACCGCTGTAAAAAACTCAGTTTCACCTGAAAACTGTAAAATATTAAATGGGGTTTTATTTTCTAATGTAAATCCAATCTGTATAATGTTATCAGTGCCAATATTTGTTTCAATATCCTTTATAATAACATCTTGAGCATATTCTTTTGTATTTTTAAAAATTTTTTCAATATTATTAAGCATTTTAGTAACATTTCTGTCCCGCTGCATATCTTCATCAAGTTTATTTTTTAATATTTTTTTATATTCTGCAATAATCTGTTCAGGTGTTTTGCCGTTTAGTTTTTTGTATAAATTTTCTGCAACAGCAACATCATCACCAGATAAAATATATCCCTCTGATGAGGCCTCAGGCAGATATATTGAAATAGGACCTTTAATATATGAGCATACAGTTGAATTAATCTGGGTGCATACAATATTTATTTTATTCTGCAAATCATAAAAATCATCAGCCTCAATCGGCACTGCCATAACATTTACTTTTTCTTTTTGGCAGCCTGTAATTATAAATGAAAGCAGGGCAGTTATTATTATCAATTGTTTCATAATATCCTCAAAATAAAATACTTAAAGTCATAATTTATCACAACAGTATATTATAAATCAAGGATTATATAGGCAGTAATATGAATACGTACAAAAATTATAAAATAAATTATGGTTATTTGATTTTAAACACTTGACAATATGGAGTAAGCTTATTACATTATGTTTGGCACTCGCTCAAGTTGAGTGCTAATAATTTTTAAAATTATATTAAATTAGGAGATAGATTTATGGCAGAAACTATGGAGTTTAAAACGGAAGTATCTAAATTATTAGATATTGTTATTCATTCCCTTTATTCAAATAAGGATATATTTTTAAGGGAGCTTATATCTAATGCAAGTGATGCAATAGATAAAATCCGTTATGAAGGTTTAACTGACCAAAGTAAATATGAAAATGATACAGACTGGAAAATAAAACTTACGCCAAATAAAGCAGCTGGCACATTAACTATATCAGATAATGGTATTGGTATGGATTATGATGAAGTAATCAATACGCTTGGTACAATAGCAAACAGCGGCACGAAAGAATTTATGAAAATGCTTGAAGAAAAAAATGCAAAAGATGCTGTTGAGTTAATAGGTCAGTTTGGTGTTGGTTTTTATTCTGCGTTTATGGTGGCAGATAAAGTAACAGTTATTACAAGGAAAGCAGGTCATGATAAGGCTGTTAAATGGGAAAGTCAGGCAGCAGGCACTTTTGAAATAAGTGAGGCAGTTCGTCCAAGCCGCGGCACAGATATTATTCTGCACTTAAAAGATGATGATAAAAAATATCTTGATGAATGGACTTTAAGAGATTTAGTTTCTAAATATTCTGATTATATAGAGCACCCTATTGTAATGGATGTGGAAAGGCCTAAAAAAGATGCAGAAGGCAAACCTCTTGAAGAAAAAGAAATTAAAGAAGAAGTATTAAACTCGCGTAAAGCAATCTGGTTAAGAAATAAATCAGAAATTACTGAGGAAGAATACAACGATTTTTATAAACATATTACTCATGATTATTCAGACCCTTTAAAAACAATTCATTTTAAAGTGGAAGGTACTCATGAATTTGCAGGGCTTTTATATATTCCAAAAATGAAACCATTTGATATTATATATAAAGAGTATAAATCAGGCCCTATGCTTTATGTAAGGCGTGTGCAGATTATGGAGCACTGCGAAGAACTTTTACCACCATATCTTCGCTTTGTAAAAGGTGTTGTAGAATCAAACGATTTACCACTTAATATTTCAAGGGAAATACTGCAAAACAATAAACTTATTGAAGTTATGCGTAAAAACATAACAAAAAGAGTGCTTGATACATTAACTGAAATGAAAAATAAAGAATATGATAAATATGTATCATTTTACAAAGAGTTTGGCAGAATATTAAAAGAAGGTTTGCACTTTGAATACGATAAAAAAGAAAACATTGCAGATTTAGTATTAGCTGAATCAACTTCTACAGAAGAAGGCAAATATACTACTTTTGCAGACTATGTAAGCCGTATGAAAGAAGGGCAGAACGATATTTACTATATCTTATCAGCATCAAGAGCAGAGGCGATGGCAAGTCCATATATGGAGGGCTTAACTAATAAAGGTTATGAAGTGCTTATCTTAACTGATGATATAGATGATATAGTTATATCTGCACTTGGAGAATATAAAGGCAAACAGTTTAAATCAGTAGTTAAAGGTGATATTAATTTAACTGATGAGGAAAAAGCAGCAAAAGAAAAGAAAACTGAGGAATTAAGCTCAATTTTAGGCTTTATCAAAGAGCAGTTAAAAGATAAAGTTGCAGATGTTCGTCTTTCAAGCAGGTTAACAGACAGCCCTGTATGTTTAGTTCGCGGTGAAACAGATTTTGACCCGCATATTGAGCAGATAATGAAAGCAATGGGGCAGGCGTATATGGCATCTAAACGCACAATGGAAATAAATGCAGAGCACCCATTATTCATTAAATTAAATGAACTTTTTAATGCAGATAAAGAAAGCCCTGTATTAAAAGAATATGTGGATATGCTTTATGATGAGGCCTTAATCTTAGAAGGAGCAAAACCAGTAGATGCAGGTCTTTTTGCAAAACGCGTAGCATCTTTAATGATAAAAGGTTTAGAAAAATAAGTAATCAAATTAAATAATTTTAAAGCCTGCTATATGGCAGGCTTTTTTGTATCTAAATTGCAGTAATTCTGTTGCTATATATAAGCATATGATAAATAAGGAATAATTAAAATTTATTACACTTTTTGCAGAGAAAAAGTGGGAAATATTACATTTTTTACATGGAAAGATAAAAGTATAATTATAAATGGTATTATATTTCAGAAATAATATAAGTGAAATCTTTATCTTTTTCAAATAAATATTCAAGACCGCTTGTAAGGTTGATAGAAATTATATCATCAATAATAATATATCTATCGTGGATTGAATTACTACTTAATTTGCATTGAACTTTCTTATAACCACACTTATTAAATTTTGATTTTACTGTGTCAAATGATAATTGTGATTTTTGACCTTTTAAAATAAATTCTATTTCATGATTTAATCGATTTTCATTAAACCAATTTATTAAATTTGTAATTATATTTTCTTTATATAAAAATTTATCAATAATAGTTATCTTATTTGCATTTTTTATTAAGCTTATTATATGTTTTTTTGCACTGTCTCTATTATTTCCACTTTTAAATTCTTTTGCATATATATGTGTTGCTTTATCATCAATACATATTTTGTGGCAATCTAATGTGCTAAGTGAACTTGCAGTTTTTGTAAGTAAAACTTTATATTTTGATTTTTCAAGCATTTCATTATAAAAATCTTCTGAATATAATTCAGAATCTATATCTATATAATCACAATATGGGATTTGGGTGCTTAAAGCCTGTTGTAATGCTATATCATCATTTTCAAAATATTTTATTATTTGCCTATTAGTTAATAAAAATGGTTTAAAATGATTGAATATCTTTTGTATTATATCAGGATTATAATTTTTATTATAATAAAATTTAAAAAATTCATTTACTAATGATTCTTCTAATACAATATAACTCATAAATTACCTGTAAATTTGTAGATATTCAGTTAGTGTTGCATCAAAAAAACCAGTAGGAAATTTACGTTGATTATTTTTTTCATCAACAAACCTTCCTTTTTTATCTGTATAAATAGCCTCAAATGGTTTATTGATTTCTTTATATTGAAATACTACTTTATCATAGTCTATTATTCCTTGATTGACATTGTAGCAAAGCTTATATATTAAATGTTCGCAGTGAGTTTCAAGTATAATTTGCACACCTTTTTGTGCAATAAATGCAAAAAAATCTGCCAGTTTACTTTGGGCTTTTGGGTGCAGATGAACTTCTGGGTTTTCAATCATTACAGTATCGCCAATTTTTGCAGTTAAGCAGGCAATAAGTATAGGAAACACCATACTTGTTCCAAATCCAGTATTTAGTGGTGAATATGCTTCTACATCGTGTGGTGCCTGGTAATATAATGAAACTTTATCAGCCTGCCTATCAGCTTTTACTGTAGTGCCTAATATATACTTTATCCAGTATGCCGTTTGACTTCTTAGAGTTGTGTTGATATCATTATTGCTATCTTTTATTGATAGGTCTTGTATGTTTTCGTGCTGTTTGATTGAATATATATATGGAGCATATTCTCCATGAATACCAATATTATTATCGGTTGTAATATTATACTGTTTGTCTGGACTAACTCTGTCAGCTTGTAAAAAAGTATAATTAAAGTTTCCAGTTTGACTTTCTTGTATTACCCCATTATTTATATTGATTGAGCTATTTAATTTATTAATCAGTGTATAGCTAATTTCTGCATTCACATTTATTATTCTATCTTTGATATAGTTAGCATAATCTCTATAGTTCCCTGCCAACATACATGCAATGATTGCGGTTGATTTTCCACTGGAATTTTCACCGCAAAATATAGTTAATGGTTTAATTTCTAATTTTGTATTTTCTAAAACTTTAAATTTAGTAATATTTAATTCTTTAAGCATATTTTATCCTTAACTCTTCAATACTTTCTGATACTTTTATGAAATGTTCTTTCATTCTTTTAATACTATTTGATGAATTATCAAGAGTGGACTGAAACCATTCTTTATTTATTATATTATCTAGTTCAGTACGCCATATATCAATATCTATATTTATTTGATTTTGTATAGATGCTGTTATAAAAAATAGAGTTTCAAACATAATCATATTAAAAGTATTTGAAGTGCTATTTCTTTTAAAAGTATTATCCTTATAAACATTATACAATAATTGCATGCTAGTTTTAAATATATGCACTATATAATTGTACTCGTTATTATCCATACAGTTCATAATACGCATATATCTTCCTAAAAAATTATCAAAACTGCCATTTATTGTTGGGTCAATATATGCAGGTATTTGTTTAATAAGTTGGATATTATAAGCTAAATAAAAAGCTAATGCTCTTAATATTACATACCTATCTCTCATTCTTTTAGAGTCTAATTTTAAAGTAACGGCTTCTTTAAATTCATCACATTCTGCTAACTCTTTTAACAGTTTTGTTGATTGTCCTTGATATAAGGCATGACGCATTTCCTGCTTATTAAGCGGTGTTCCTCCACTATTAATTCGTTCAAATATATCTAATTTAACTGTTTCCGGGGTATCTGCACTCATAACATACACTTGGATTTGGTATCGTTCTATTCTTGCTTGGTGTTCTCGTGGTAAATCTTTAAAATATTTCCCTTTAACACCACTAATGTAAGCTAAATCTAGCAATTTAAATTCATTTTTAAAATATTCAGTGATTGTATGCAATCTTTGTAAACCATCAACAACACTCATTCCTCCACCTTTATTTTCTGCAAAATAAAATAAAGGAAGTGGTATGCCCATTAGAATAGATTCTATTAATCTAGATTGTTTTTTTCTATCCCAAAGCCCTTCATTTCTTTGAAAATCTGGGTTTAGATTAATTTCATTGTATTTAACGATTGCTCTATTTATTTCAAAAAGAGAAAATTGCTCTTTTGAAAACTCTACTTTTGCAGGGTATGGGTTGCTATTTGATGAAAATTTAGCAATTTCTTCTTCATCTAATTGTTCCATTTCTTGATTGATTTCTTTTTCACTTTCTTTATTTGTAGAATCGCTTTCTTGATCTTGTTCCTGCATTATTTACCCCATTATTAATAATAAATACCAGTAAAAAAAGTAAAAGTCAAAAAATTTATATAATATTTTTTAATTTATTGCAACAAGTTAATAGTTCATCAACCTTTTTTACAATTCTTTCCTGCTCTTTAAGTGGTGGCAGTGGGATTAAAATATTTTTAAATAATTCTTTATCTAAATGTGGAATAGCAGCACCTTTTTTTGATTTTTTAAAAGTATCTTTATAAAAATATAAAATATATAGAATATAATTATTATATAAGTTGGAATTGATATTTAAAATTTTAAATGTACTTCCTAAAATCCCATCTTCAAATGCTCTAAAAACTTCTCCAGAATTTTCACCATCAACTAAAATAATATAATCATGTTTATTAACTTTTATTCCTTCTGTGTACATTTGTTTTTCTTGCCTGGTTCTTAAATATTTAGCATTTAATAATGGTAAATTTGTATTTGTAATTTTATTTCCATTTAATAAGTTACATACTTCCCCCAGTCTGACCCATTTCCAGTTGTTAGGAATATCATAAGGTATTTCATCATCAGTAATAGGTGGCAGTGGTTTTTCTTTTTTTATTTTTCCTTGTTTAAGTATGTTTTCTTTTTCTTTAATAATTTTATCATAAAGCATGCTTGCAGGTTCATCATGAATATCCTGCTGCACTAATTTTCCTTCTACTGCATACTGCAAAATAGATTTTGGCAAAGTATCTGCAAAATGTTTGTCTAATGATAATAATTTTTCTTCTTCCTGCTCTAATTTATCACATAAAGCCATAAGCTCGTCAACTTTTTTTACAATTCTTTCCTGCTCTTTAAGTGGTGGCAGTGGAAATAAAATAGTTAATATATCATTTCTGTTAATACCTGGAATTATACTTTTACCTTTGTCTATAAAAAAATTTTTACATGATAGTAGAAATAATTGTAAATATAAATTAAATATTTTGATTGGTTTAATAGACATGATTTGTCTTGCAATATGTATATCTCCAATATTATTTATTGCTACTTTACCAATTGTTCCTTTGCATGTTATTAGTATATCATTTTTTTGTGATATAGTTGTTGGTTTACTCGTCCATCTTTTTATTTCTATATTATTGTATTTAATATCGCTAGCACCAGTAATATATGGGATACCATTATAACTATTATTTATATAAGATAATATTAAATCCTGCCCAGATAATAATATAATAATTTCCCCAAGTCTGACCCATTTCCAGTTGTTAGGAATATCATAAGGTATTTCATCATCAGTAATAGGTGGCAGTGGTTTTTCTT
>DXAQ01000135.1 GCA_019116905.1 Candidatus Mucispirillum faecigallinarum
CTGCCTTACCACTTGGCGATGCCCCAGCGTTGTGTGTAGGAATTAATAATATATTTTTTTTAATTCGTCAAGTACTTTTTTTAATTTTTTATAAAAATATTTAAAAATTCTTTAATATCAATTATTTAATACCAGTTTTTCCTCTTAACCTTTCTATCATTTCCATAAGCTGCCCTTTTTCTTTGTCAGAAAAAATTGATAAGACATTTTTTTCATGTTCTCTTATTTTAACATTAATCTCCTCAAAAAGATTATGACCACTTTCAGTAAGTTTTAATATTTTCTTTATTTTGCCGTTATGCTCAATATATTCTACATATCCAAACCCTCTTAATTTTGCAATATACCTGGAAGTCATTCCTTTATCCATAGAATAATATTCGTAAATATGGCTTGCTTTAGCTGTACCATTTTTTTCCAGATATAAAAATATCCTCCATAAAACACTTGTTAAACCATAAGGTTTTAAAATACGGTTCACATCATTAATAATCTGCCTGTATACTCTGGCATATTCTTGAAAAAATAATTTCATACCAACCTCTTTTGTAAAAAATATTTATAAAGACTTTATCTGATATTTAATATATATTGGATAAAAAAATCAAGTTAAAATCTATCACAAGTTAAATATAAATACAGCTTTTTAACAATAAGTAAAATAAATCTATTGATATTAAAATATAATTGTATTATATTAACGATTATAAATACAGAAATAAAAGGAAAAAACAATGAAAATAACGCGCGCATGTGATTACACTATAAGGGCTTTAGTATATATGACACAATCTCCTGTTGGAACGCCTTTTATGCGTTCTGATATTGCGAAAGCCTGTAATGTTCCAGACAGCTTTCTTGGAAAAATTCTGCAAAGTCTTGCAAAATCAGATATACTTGTTAGCGAAAGAGGTAAAAAAGGCGGTTTTAGACTTGGCAAAGAGCCTAAAAATATATGTATGTATGATGTTCTTGTTGCAGTTGATGGTCCATTAAACATTAATAACTGCCTAGATGAGCAGGTTGGCTGCTGTTTTGACCAGTCATGCTGTGCTCATAAAATGTGGAAAGATGTTCAAAATGCTTTAGTAGATAAATTAAAGAAATATACATTAGCAGATATATCAGAAGGCTGTCCTCAGTAATCATAATTTTTTTTACAAAAAGGAGTATTATAATGAGTGCAATTTATATTGATGAAAATACTGCTCAGTCTTTAATAAATATGGACGATGCTCTTAAACTAGTTGAAGAATCTTTTACAAGTTATTCAGAAGGCAAATCATTTAATATGATAAGGCAGCGAATGAGAATACGTAAAGGTGCACTCCATATGCTGCCTGGTGCAGTGCCTTATAAAGGTGTAATAGGATTTAAAGCATATACTTCTTTTCGTGCAGGGCTTATATTTAAAGTTCATCTATATGATGCAGAAAATGGCAGTCCTCTTGCGATTATTGATGCAAATGAAATAGGCAGACTTAGAACTGGTGCAGCAAGTGGCATAGCATCTAAATATATGTCTAAAAAAGATACTAATACTGCCTTTATTTTTGGTGGTGGTTTTCAGGCAGAGGCTCAGCTTGAAGCAGTTCATAAAACCACTCCATTAAAAAAAGCATACGTAACAACAAGAAAAATTGAAAATGCTCAAAATTTTGCAGAAAAGATGAGTAAATCATTAAATATTGAAATTATTCCTACACAAAATATTGCAGAAGATTTACCAAAAGCTGATACAATAATAACAATTACAACAGCTGTTAACCCATTATTTGACCATACTATGATTAATCCAAATGGAGTTCATATTAATGCAGCAGGTTCTAACGCTTTAATACGTGCAGAAATACCAGAAAAAACATTAGAGGCAGCAGAAGTTTTGGCAGTAGATAATAAAGAGGTAGCAGCCATAGAATGTGGCGATATACTGCCTTCTCTTGAAAAAGGCAGGCTGCATTGGAATGGTATATGTGAGCTTGGGGAAATTACATGTGGCTACCGTAAAGGAAGACTTTCTGAAAACGGCATTACTGTATTTCAATCCCAGGGTATGGGGCTGCAGGATATAATGTGTGCAGAATTCATATATAGAAAAGCTGTTGCTGAAAATTTAGGCACAACCCTGCCTTTCTAATTTTTTTTCATTTTAACAAAAAAAATTCAAAATATAAGAGCTTGTATTTTTTTTCTCTATAAAATACAAGCACTTATAAACTTTAAAAATATTTCCTCTTGATTAGTTTAAAATCTCTGATAATATATCAATCTAATTTAATATATAGGAGTAACTATGGCATCAAATAGTAATAAAAAACTTTTTCAAGAAGAGCCTGCATTACTTGCAAACTCTGTAACAGTTTTGAAAAAGCGATATCTTCGTAAAAATGAATCTGGGCAGATGGAAAGTCCAAAAGATTTATTTATAAGAGTAGCGAAAAATATTGCACAAGCAGAATTAAAGTTTGATTCAAATGCTGATGTTGATTCTGTTGCTGATACATTTTATACACAGATGGCATCATTAAAATTTTTACCAAACTCACCTACTTTAATGAATGCAGGAAATGCGCTGCAGCAGCTTTCGGCATGTTTTGTATTGCCTGTTGATGATTCATTAGAAGCTATTTTTGAAGCAGTAAAATATACAGCTTTAATTCATAAATCTGGTGGTGGAACAGGGTTTTCATTTTCACGCCTTCGTCCAAAAGATGATTCTGTTAAAACTACAAAAGGCGTATCTTCTGGTCCTGTTTCTTTTATGTCTGTTTTTGATGCCGCAACAGAAACAATAAAGCAAGGTGGTATGCGTCGTGGTGCTAATATGGGTATCCTGCGTGTTGACCATCCTGATATTATGGAATTTATCTATGCTAAGCAGGATAAAACAAAACTAACTAATTTTAATCTTTCTGTTGGTATTACAGAAGAATTTATGAAAAGTGTTAAAAATGGCACTGATTATGATTTACTTACTCCTAGGGACCGTAAAAAAACAGGTTCTAAAAACGCAAAAGAAGTTTTTAATGAAATGGTTAGACTAGCCTGGGAAGGCGGCGACCCTGGTATTATCTTTTTAGATAGAATAAATAATGCAAACCCAACTCCAGCAGAAGGAGAAATGGAAAGTACAAACCCATGTGGTGAACAGCCATTACTTCCTTATGAATCATGCAACCTTGGTTCTATCAACCTTGTGCAGTTTGTAAAAAATGGCAAAATCAACTGGGACGATTTAAGAGAAACATGCCGCATTGCTGTTCGTTTTTTAGATAACGTTATTGAAATGAATAACTACCCTATTAAACAAATAGATGAAATGACTAAGAAAAACAGGAAAATTGGTCTTGGTATTATGGGCTGGTCTGATATGCTTGTTATGTTAAATATTCCTTATAACTCTAATGAAGCTATCTTATTAGCTGAAGAAGTTATGAAGTTTATTAGAGATGAAGGACGAAAAATGAGTGTTGAACTGGCAGAAGAAAGAGGCAGTTTCCCTGCTTTTGAAAAAAGTATATACCCTGCTCTTGGTTTTAAAGCTATGCGTAACGCTACAATTACAACAATAGCTCCAACTGGAACAATCTCTATTATTGCAGGTGCATCAAGCGGTATTGAGCCATATTTTGCTCTTGCTTATTATAGAAATGTTATGGATAATAATAAACTTCCAGAAGTAAACCCTTACTTTTTAGAAAAAGCAAATGAAGGCAAATTTTATTCTGAAAGCTTAATGAATAAATTAGCTGAAGCTGGTAATGCTCATAATTTAACAGAAGTTCCTGAAGACATTAGGAAAATATTTGTTACTTCCCATGAAATAGAACCAGTATGGCATGTAAAAATGCAGGCAGCATTCCAAAAATATACAGATAATGCTGTTAGTAAAACAGTTAATTTCCAAAACAGTGCAACTATTGAAGATGTAGAAAAAGCATATATGCTTGCTTATGATTTAGGCTGTAAAGGTATTACTATATACAGAGACGGCAGCCGTTCTGGTCAAGTTTTAAATATAGGCAAAGTCAAAGAAGAAAAACAGGAAGAAGTAATTACAGTACCTGCAAAACCAAAAGAACGCCCTGCTATATTAATTGGTAAAACTATTGAAAAAACAACTGGCTGCGGTAAAATGTATGTTACTATAAATCAGGATGCTGAAGGTAAAGTATTTGAAGTATTTACAAGCATTGGTAAAGCTGGTGGATGTGCTCAAAGCCAGGCTGAAGCAATAGGCAGACTTATTTCATTAAATTTAAGAAGCGGTGTAGAGCCTGAATTTATTATAAGGCAGCTTAAAGGTATTTCATGCCATACTCCACATGGTTTTGGCTCTCAAAGAATACTTTCATGTGCCGATGCAGTTGGTAAAGCGTTAGAAGAAGCAATACATAACCCATTAAATGTGCAGGTTGTTAGAAATGACAGTATAACTGTAGATTCTCTGCTTGCAGATATTGATAAAAAAGCAGGTAAAAAAGTTGTATCAAATGGCGCATGTCCTGAGTGTGGTGCACCTGTTGAATATATTGAAGGATGCCTTACATGCCAGTCATGCGGCTATTCTAAATGCAGTTAATTTATAATGTGATTTAATATAATTTAAGGCAGAGTGTAATTACTCTGCCTTTTTTATTTGTAGATAAAAAAAGAGCAGATAATATAAATTATCTGCCCTTTTAAATTAATATGAATGTTATTTATAATTAAAATATAACTGCTGCAACTGCGCCGGCTCTTATTTCATAACCTTCTTTATTGCCACTGCTGTCCTGCATGTAATCAATATAAGCTACCTCTGGTGTTATAGAAAACCAGTCTGTTATTTGTATTATACAGTTTAAATATGTGCCAAGTGCATCATCCATTTGCGCATATCCGTCGCCAAAATTAACTGTATAACCTACCCCAATTTGCGGAGTAAACATATCATTAAATGTATGACCTAAACCTATCGCCATACCAGCAGACTGAATATTTTCTGCCTGACTATCATAATTTACACTTCCATCATCATTTGTAAGGAAAATACTCATTTTTTTTGTATTATCATTAACTGATACAACACGGCTTTTATAATTACCAAGGGAATCCATTAAATCTAAGTTCATACCATACCAGCCTGTAAACTGTAAAAATGAATTGCCAAAATCTGCCTGACCACCAAAACCTATATTATAAGAATGAAATACTTTATCTGATGCTATTTTATTATTATCAGAATACATGTAAGCTCCATAAGCACCAAAAACTTTAAATTCAAGGGAATCATTAGTATAAGTATAACCTAATTCAACTCTTGGCAGCACATTAAATGGAGTATATAAAGCATTACGTGTATTTTCGTCTACTGCACTTAATTTATACCCTGTGTCATCAGTATTATCGCTGTTCCAGCCGCCGCCTAAACTTGGCATAATAACTGCAATTTCAAAACCATTAATACCATATTTAACCTGCAGCCTTCTATTATCTGCCAGCGTACCTAAATCATTTAATGACTGTAAATCATTTGATACCATACCAAAAGAATATGTTGCAATATTTGTATCCCTTCCTATGATAATATAATGATTTTCATTTCCACCAAAACGGTAAGTCATAAAAAACCTTCTAACAGGGTCCCCAAGGCCTGCTTCAAATGTTCCTGTAACATTGCCGTAACTTAATTCAACCCCTAAAAGTGATGACCCAACAAAAGCTTGTGAGCCAAAAGTGTTAGTAACAGTATCTGATGAATGATTATTAAAATAAAATGCATCACCATATATTTCACCATAAATATTTGCCTTAAAGTCGCCATTTTCAAACTCTACAGCAAATGCCGGCACTGTAATAAATGCCATAATTAATGAAAACAAAGCTTTCTTCATGTAACCTCCTAAAATCTAAAAGAAATACTTTCATGGTTTATACCATATT
>DXAQ01000007.1 GCA_019116905.1 Candidatus Mucispirillum faecigallinarum
ACATCTTGTTGCTGATGCTGGTGTTAAGATTATGCATAAAGGTATAAAAATATCTCCTGAAAAGTCAGAAAATGCAAAATCAGTAGCAGACGGAAAAGTTGTTTTTGCAGATAATGTAAAGAATTTTAATAATCTTGTGATTATAGACCACGGCTCATCATATTATACAGTTTACGGCAATATGGACACTTTACGTGTGGCAGGTGGGCAAAAAGTCCGTCAGGGCGATATTTTAGGGGATATTATAGTTGATGAGGCAGTTGATAACCCGTATCTTTATTTTGAGCTTAGGAAGAAAGAAAAGGCATTAAATCCTAATTTGTGGTTTAAAAAGGGTTGATATATATTGAAAATATTTATATAATACAAAGCTAAATTTTTGAATTGGAGTTATATATGAAAATTATTCAAAAAATTTTATTTTTAGTAGTTCCAGTAGTATTTATATCATTTGCTATGATACAGCTAAGTTCTAATTCATCACAAAGTGAGGCTTATGCTGCAGACAGCGAAGGCACAGCAGTTAATAAATTACTGGCACAGGTTTCATCAAAAGGTAAGTATAACCCAGATGACCAGTATCAGGCACTGGAAACATTTATGGGAGTGCTTGATTTAGTTGATAAAAACTATGTAGAAGAAATAGATAAAAAAGAAGCTATTTATGGCGCAATAAAAGGTATGCTTGAGGAATTAGACCCTCACTCCTCCTTTATGACACCAGAAGAATTTGACAGTTTTCAGCAAAGCACAAGCGGTTCTTTTGGCGGGTTAGGCATAACAATCACTATGAAAAACGATATGCTTACAGTTATGAGTGCCATAGAAGATACACCAGCATGGAAAGCTGGTATAAAAGGCGGCGATATTATTGCATTAATTAACGGCGAGCCTACATCTAATATGACTCTTGATGAGGCTGTTAAAAAAATGCGTGGTAAATCAGGCTCTAAAATTAAGCTTACAATCACTAGAAAAGGGGAAGATAAACCTATTGATTTAACTCTTACAAGGGCTGTAATAAAAATTAAATCAGTAAAATATGATATGATAGATAACGAGCTTGGCTATATCAGGCTTACACAGTTTCAGGAAAATTCATATAAAGAAATGTCTGATGCTGTAAAAGCACTTGTGAATTCAGGTGCCAAAGGCATACTTTTAGATTTAAGAAATAACGGCGGCGGTCTACTTAATGAGGCAATATCAATAGCTAGTATTTTCCTGCCTGTAAACCAGACAGTAGTTTTTACAAGAGAAAGAGATAAACAGGAAAAACATTATAAAACAGAGGCTGTAAATTATTCTAACAGAAATATCCCTATGGTTATACTTGTTAATGAATGGTCAGCATCAGCCAGTGAAATTATAGCAGGCTGTATGCAGGATTATAAAAGGGCTGTAATCGTTGGTAAATCTACATTTGGTAAGGGGAGTGTTCAGTCAATTATACCACTTCCTGATAAATCTGCTGTAAGGCTTACTACATCAAGATATTACACTCCTGCTGCCCGCTCAATTCAGGGGGTAGGTATTAAACCTGATGTGGAAGTGGAAGCTGGTAAAATAGAATATAATTCTGATTATTATGTTATAAAAGAAAAAGATTTATCAGGCCATTTAAAAGGTGAAAACGAAAAAGATAACAGCAGTGCGTTAGTAGATGATGCAATAAAAAGAGCATCACAGGTGCTGCCGTTAAATGATGACTTACAATATATTTCTGCGGTGCAGGTATTAAAAGGTATGTTAGTGTATGGCAGCTCGTCAAACAAATAAGCGTCCTGCGGGAAAGAAAACAACTTCCCGCAGAAAAACATCAAAATCTAAATCAGCAGGCAGCGGCTTATTTCTAGGTATTGGACTTATTGCTGTGCTTATTGCCTTAATATCATTTAGTGTAATGAGTATTACTGGTGATAAAAAGCAGGAGGAAGAAAAAACTGTTACTGTTATTCCTGCTAAGAAAAAAGAGCAGAGTGAGCAGAAAGAGCAGATGGCAAGAGAAGTGCCTGTACCTAAAAAAGAGCCTGTAAAGAAAGAAGAAACTAAAAAAGAAACTGCTAAAAAAGATGAGCAGAAAAAAGAAAAACAGGAAGCTGCTGTTAATGATAATACAGCAGATTTAATAAGGCTTGTGCTTTATGACCATGAGATAAGCCGTTCATCTGTGCAGGAACGCCAGTCTAAAACAAGTGCTGGTAAAGATATTACTTATTTTGAAATCACATGTGATGAGAATATGCAGCGTGGTATATCCTCTGCAATCAGCTCTATACTTAGGAAAAATGGTTATAAAGTAGAATCTTCACAAAATAAAGTTTTAGGCAGCAGCAGTAAAGATGAGTTTAATATTATCTTAAAAGCACCTAAAAAAGAGATTGTAAAAAAAGAAGAACCTAAAAAAGATACAGTGCAGCAGGAAACTAAAAAAGAGCCTAAAAAAGAGCAGATGCAGCAGGCAGAAACGACTAAATATCCACCACTGCCCCCATATACTAAAAAAACAGTCAGGATTGGTATACTGCTTGATGACGGCGGAAACAGTGCAGAGCTTGCAAAAGAGTATGCAGCTATAAACTACCCTGTTGCAGTTGCAGTTCTTCCACACTTAGAGCACAGCAGGCTTACTGCAGAAATTGCAAAAAAGGCAGGCAAAACAGTATTTCTGCATTTTCCTATGGCACCTAAAAGCTATCCAAATACTGACCCTGGTAGAGGCGCAGTTTTACCGAATATGCCTGAACTGCTGATTACTGGTGTTGTAAAAGAAAATTTTGAAAGCCTTGGTGTGAAAGTAGACGGGTTTAATAACCACATGGGTTCTGCTATTACAGAAGACCCTCACAAAATGGCACAAATATTAAATGCTGCAAAAGCATATACTAATACATTTATAGACAGCCGCACAACAGCAGAAACAAAAGCTTATGCAGAGTGCAGAAAAGCAGGATATAAATGCGGTGAAAATAGATTATTTTTAGATAACGATAATAAGGTGGAATCTATTTTAGCAAAAATATATGAGGCAGCAGAAAAAGCAAAAGATGATGGCAGTATTATAGTTATTGGTCATGTTCGTCCAAATACATTAGAGGCACTGCGTATTGCTCTGCCGCAGCTTGAAAAATTAAACTATAAGATTGTAGATATTAAAAAGCTTGTTAAATAAAGGTTATTATGATTGTTTTAGGAATAGAATCTTCATGTGATGAAACATCTGTTGCTGTATATTCAACTGAGAAAGGTACATTATGTAGTAAAACTTTTTCTCAGGCAGATATCCATGCAGCTTTTGGCGGCGTTATACCAGAAGTAGCCTCACGTAACCATATACAAAAAATAGAACCTTTATATCAAGCATGTATGGCAGAGTGTTCTCTTACTGGTAAGGATTTAGATTTAATCGGCGTAACAAATGCCCCTGGGCTTATAGGCGCTTTATTTGTAGGTGTATCTTTTGCAAAAGGGTTAGGTTATGCTTTAAAACGCCCTGTTATGCCAGTTCATCATTTAGCAGGCCATATATTAGCGGCAGAACTTTCTTATCCTGAATTAAGACCGCCTTATACAGCACTTATTGTTTCAGGGGGGCATACCCATATTTTTGATGTAGATGAGGCTTTAAATTTTACATTAATCGGCAGAACGATAGATGATGCAGCAGGTGAAGTGTTTGATAAAACAGCAAAAGTTATGGGCGGACCATATCCAGGCGGTATTTTTATTCAAAATTTAGCAGATAATGGTAATAGAAATGCCATAAAATTTCCAAAAGCATTTAAAGGTGAAATAAAGTTTAGTTTCAGCGGCTTAAAGACTGCTGTAATGAATACTATAAATAAAGGCGAATATTCTTTAGAAGATATTGCTGCATCTTTTCAGTATACAGTTGCATCTACTTTGCTTGAAAAAACTTTGCAGGCAGCATCACTTTATAACCGCAGAAAAATAGTAGTTGGCGGCGGCGTTGCTGCAAATAAAGAAATACGCAGAGTATTTAATGAGTATGCAGAAAACAGTAAAAATATAGAAATATTTTTTCCAGACCTTGCAAGATGCACAGATAACGGCGAAATGATAGCTTATGCAGCAAGCAGGTTTTATAAATTCAGAAAATTTTTAAATTACAAAGGCAGTGCTTATGATACAAAGCACAGTATTGGTTTATTATAATGTCAGATTTTTTCAAAACAAACTTATTAAAAAATGATTTAGTGGCAGCACCTCTTGCTGGTTATTCTCATCTGCCATACAGAAGAATACTGCGCAAATTTTTTGACGGCATAATATACAGTGAAATGATTTCAGTGGAAGGTCTTGCAAGAAGAAATAAGGAAACTATGGAATATCTTGACAGGATAGAAACAGACAGTCCACTTGTTTTTCAAATATTTGGCGGCAAACCTGAAAATTATGGTGAGGCAGTGCGTGTGGCTGAAAATGAATGTCAGGTAGATGCATTTGATGTAAATATGGGCTGTCCTGTTAAAAAGGTTATAAAAGCAGGGGGCGGCTGTTCATTATTAGGAGATTTAGGAAGAATACAGGCAATCGTATCTAATATCCGCAAATCTACTGACAAGCCATTTTCTATAAAAATACGTATAGGGCTTGACCAGAAGCATTTAGTATATAAAGAAATTTTAAATATTGCAGAAAATGAGGGTGTAAATGCGCTTATTGTGCATGGCCGCACTAAAAGTGATATGTTTGGTGGCACTGTCAGGCTTGATATATTAAAAGAGATAGCAGAAACTGCAAAAATACCGATTATAGGTAACGGCGGTGTTGCAGGCTTTGATACGTATAAGGAAATGAAAGAAACAGGTGTTACAGGCATTATGCTTGGAAGAAGTATGATGAAAGCACCATGGGTTTTTAAAGCCATAAAAGAAAAGGTAAGCGATAAAGATTTATATAATTTTCTGCCCTCATCAGAAATAGGAAATCTTTTAATAGAAATGTGGGGTTATATGTTAGAGCATACTCATGGCAGAGGTATGAAAGAGACCCACTATATGCACGTATTACGCAAGTTTGCTGTATGGTTTTGCAAGGGGCAGGATATGGCTGCAGAATTTAGGACAAATTTATATAAAACTAACGGCATAGATGAAGTTCTTGATTTAATAAGGCAGTTTTACAAGTGTTAAAAAACAATAAATTCTTCCCCTTATTTAAGGTGAAGAATTTATTAATATATCTTATAATTTAGTTTTCAAATATTTGCCTGTATAAGATTTTTCGCATTTACAGCAGTCTTCCGGCGTCCCAGCAAATACAACCTGTCCGCCTCCGTCGCCGCCTTCTGGCCCCAAATCAATTATATAATCGGCACATTTTATAACATCAAGATTATGTTCAATTATAACAATACTGTTACCGTTATCTCTAAGGCGCTGAAATATTTTAATAAGCTTATTAATATCATCAAAATGAAGACCTGTTGTAGGCTCATCAAAAAGATATAATGTTTTACCAGTAGAGCGTTTCATTAATTCTTTTGCAAGCTTAACCCTTTGAGCCTCACCGCCTGATAAGGTGGTTGCAGGCTGACCAAGTTTAATGTAGCCAAGTCCCACATCTCTTAATACTTCCAGTTTAGATTTCAGTTTTGGTATATTATCAAAAAATTCTACTGACTGGTTTACTGTCATATCAAGACATTCTGCAATATTTTTACCTTTATATGTAATATCTAATGTATCCCTGTTATATCTTGAACCGTTGCAGGCATCACATTTAACAAACATATCAGGCAGAAAGTGCATTTCTATTTCAATATAACCTTCCCCCTGACAAGTTTCACATCTGCCGCCTTTCTTATTAAAACTAAACCTGCCTGCATTATAGCCGCGCCTTTTTGCCTCAGGGGTAACGGCAAATAATTCCCTTATATCTTTAAATATATCAGTATAAGTAACAGGGTTGCTTCTAGGCGTTCTGCCAATAGGGGACTGGTCAATATCAATAACTTTATCAATATGATTAACACCAGTAACAGATTTATGTTCGCCAGCTTTATATGTGGAGCCGTATAACTGGCGCATAAGTTCAGGGTATAAAATATTTAAAATTAAAGTAGATTTGCCTGAGCCGCTTACACCTGTAATGCATGTCATAAGCCCAAGAGGTATATCTACATTTATGTTTTTTAAGTTATGCTCTTTTGCACCTTTTATAGATATAACTTTATTTTTATCAACCTTTAATCTTGTTTTAGGTACTTCAATATTTAATCTTCCTGAAAGATAAGCGCCTGTTAAAGATTTTTCTGATTTTAAAAGTTCAGAAGGGCTGCCTTGAAATACTACTTCGCCGCCTTTTCTGCCTGCACCAACACCCATATCAATAATCTGGTCGCACTGCATAATAGTATCTTCATCATGTTCAACAACTATTACGCTGTTACCAATATCACGCAGATTTTTAAGGGTAGCAATAAGCATATCGTTATCACGCTGATGCAGACCGATAGATGGTTCATCAAGCACGTATAAAACACCTGTAAGCCCAGAGCCAATTTGGGTAGCAAGCCTTATTCTTTGAGCCTCGCCCCCTGAAAGAGTAGAGGCCTTTCTATCCATTGTAATATAATCAATACCTACATCGTTTAAAAAGTGAAGTCTGCGTAAAATTTCTTTAATGATTTTATCTGCCACTTCTTTTTTAAAGCCAGAAAATTCTAAATTAGAGAAAAAATCTACTGCCTGTTTAATATTAAATTTAGAAACTTCTGCAATATTAAGACCATTTATTTTAACAGACAAGCTTTCTTTTTTAAGCCTTGTGCCGCCGCACATTTCGCAGGGTTGAAACGTCATATATTTTTTTGCAGTTTCAATTTCGCTTATAATACCTGATGAAAGCATCTGCTGTAATTCACCAAATACTCCATTAAACTGCTTTTCATAAAATACTTTTTTCTCACCCTTAAATGTAAACAGCTCTAATGGTTCTTCTACACCATGCAGAATAATATCTTTATGTTTTTGTGGAAGTTTATCCCATGGGGCATTTAAATCTATATTATATTTTGCTGAAAGTGCGTTTAATATATTATAAAAATGGAAGTTGTCATACTGCTCCCAAACTTTTACTGCCCCCTCTCTTATGCTTTTAGATTTATCAGGAATCACGGCATCTTCATCAAAAACAGAGCGTTCCCCTATACCTTCGCACTGAGGGCATGCACCAAATGGGTTATTAAATGAAAAAATACGGGGTTCAACTTCTGCAATACTTATGCCGCAGTCAATACATGCAAATTTTTCACTGTATAATGTTTTTTCGCCGTTGCATAAAATTTCCACAAGACCGTCAGCATAGCGCAGAGCTATTTCTATGGAATCAGTTAATCGTCTTGCAATATCATCTTTTAATATTAACCTGTCTACTGATATTGAAACGTCGTGTTTAACATTTTTATCAATTTCTATATCATCTTCAAGGCGAACGCTTTGGCCGTCTAAATATGCACGTACAAATCCGTTTTTAAGCATATCTTTAAAATATTTTTTAAATTCTCCTTTTTTACCTCTAACAACTGGGGCAAGGATTTCTATTTTTGCACCATCACCTAATGCAAGCACACTGTCTACAATTTTTTGCACAGTAAATGACTGTATTTTTTTATTACAAATGGGGCAGAAAACATCTCCAACCCTTGCAAATAAAAGGCGCATATAGTCATATATTTCTGTAATAGTGCCAACAGTAGAGCGCGGGTTTTTACTGATAGATTTCTGCTCTATACTGATTGCAGGGGATAAGTATTCTATTAAATCTACATCTGGTTTTTCCATTAGCTCTAAAAACTGCCTGGCATAAGATGAAAGAGATTCTACATATCTGCGCTGCCCTTCTGCATAAAGAGTATCAAAAGCAAGGGTAGATTTACCTGAACCGCTGACTCCTGTGATTACAACTAGTGAGTTTTTAGGAATATCTAAATCAATATTTTTAAGATTGTGCTGTCTTGCACCGCGAATAATAATATTATTTTTCATATATTAAATAAGGTTTTAAACCTTAACTGCTCCTTATAAATTAATCAAGTGCGTTGGCGTTTTTAAGACTAATCCAGGCTACTTCGCCATATTTTTCATCATAGTAAAATACCATATTTTCCATAGGCTCTTTTACAACTGCACCAACATTATAAAACATTACTGTTACCCCCTCAAAAACTTTATTTTTCACTTTCATTCTAGGGGATTTAGCTTTATTTTCTTCTATAAGTTTTGCTTCTCGTTTATCAAGTTCATTAATTAAATCACTTAAAGATGATTTTACTTCAAGCATTTTAATAATTTTTGGGTGGTTAGCGATTTTTGGTCTGTTTAAATTAAACCGTGATAAAGCAGTATCAACTCTGTCAATAGTTTCTGCAATACGTGCTTTTTCTCTGCGCAGTTTTTCCAGTTCAAATTCAATATAATATTTCATACCAATAATAACATTAAATTTAGAGTTACCGTTTGTTCCAAGCTGTTTAACAGAAATATCCTGGAAAGCACGTATTAGACCGCCAGCAATAATGCCATCGCCGCTCATTGCATCTATTTTTGTGCCTGCAAAAAGTTCGCAGTTAAAAGCATATTTTTTTATTTCTATGCTGTCTCTTGCATAAATCTTTGCTTTTTCTGCGTATCCAATAACGGCAGTACCGCCAGCACGCACAAGCCCAGAACCTGTGCATTTTATACCTGTCCTTAAAATAACATTACCTTTTGCAATGATTTCACAATCCTGACAAATACCGTCAACTAATATATGTTTATCAGCTTCAATTTTAAAACCTGAAAGTACATCGCCTTTAATATGTACAGAGCCGTTAAAGCGAATATTACCAGTAGAATAATCTACATTACCTTTAACCATATAAACAGGGTAAACCCCAAGCCTTTTATTACCAAAATCAACATAACCGTCAGTTGTGGCAGAAAAGATTGTGCCTGCCTCATTAACAGTTGCGCCGTCTCCTGGAAGAATAACTATATCTTTTGCTGGTGCAGGTGTAACTTCTTCACCCTTAATATTTCTTCCGCGGCTGCCTTGAATTGCTGGTTTTTTAGTAATAAGCACATCGCCTTTTTCAACCATAACAATATTATCAAGGTTTTTAAAGTCTACTTTACCGTCTTTAATTTTTGGTTTTTTATCAGCTGTGCCAAAGTGGAGAGTAATTTCTGCATCTTTTCCAGGGGTAGGGCGTATGCCCTCTGCAATAATTTCCTTTTCTATTACTTCCCCATCTGCAAACCTGTGAAAAAGATTACTTATTTGGTTTTTATCTATATTTTCTATTTCTTCAGATGCTAAATAATCAAGAATTTCTTCCAAAGTATGGGTAGTGCCTTCATTTAGGGCAGGGTACATAAAAAGGTAGCCAGTAAATGCACCATCATCGGTAGTTAAATATACTTTTGAGTTTGCAGATTTATCGCCGCATTTAAATATTACAGTGGCTCTGTCTTCTGTGCCGCCTTCTATTTCAAACTCGCCTGCGCGCAGGTTATATATTTTATTACATATATCTTTTGCTCTTTCCTGGGGTTTTGCTGCCCTTACAACAATTCTATCCATCTTTTGGTATCCTTATTAAAAAGCAGGTGTATGCTCCAAGAGTTGAGCGAACACGGATAGTGCCTGAATGGGCCTCTATAATATCATGAACAACAGCAAGCCCAAGTCCTGTACCTTTTATTTTGCCTGATGTATAAAATGGCTGAAAAAGTTTGCCCAAATCTTCCTTACGTATACCTTTTCCGTCATCTGCCACAAGAAAACTTATATCTTTGCCAGTTCTTTTAATAGAAAGAACGATGCGTCCATTTTCTTTTGCAGCATCGCCAGCATTATTTAAAAGATTAAAAAATACTCTAAATAATCTGTTTTTATCTGCAACAATCTCATCATCACTTTTTACTATAAAATCTACTTTTGCATTAGAATTTTTAGAAAAAGCTTCGCTGTATAATTTTAATTCGTTTACAAGCTCAGTAATTTTAAATTTAGTTTTATGCAGCACAAGTTTATCTTTTGACAAGTCAAGCATATCGGTAGCAAGTATACTTATACGTTTCATTTCGCTTTTAACAGCTTTAACGTATTCATACATTGAAGAAGATTTATCAACTTCTTCTTCCATAAGCCCAAGATAAACATCTGCAATAGCCAAAAGGTTTGATATATCATGAGCTACTGATGATTTTAAAAGCCCTATTGCCTGCAGGTTTTCATTTGCACGCATTTTATTATAAATATTGTGCCTTTCAATAGCAAGGGCACATTGAGATGCTATATATCTTGCAATAGAAACTTCATCATCATTAAAATAATCTTCATCTTTATCTGTCAGGTTAAAAACGCCCAGTATTTTACTGCCTGCTTTTAAAGGCAGCGCAAGGTATGATTTACTGAATTTACTATTTTGTTTTTTATTAACAATATATTCTGTGCCTGTACCTGCCACATCACCAATAATGCCCTGTTTAACAGAAAGTGAGTTATGGTGAGGGGAGCGTCCTGTATAACAGTTAATAGTGAGAGTATCCCAGTCTATAAGCATAATAGAAGCGTTACGGACTTTTAAATAATCCCCAGTAATTTTAACAATATCAGGCAGCAGAGTATCAAGCTCCATAGTGGAGTTTATTTCTGCAGAAATCTTAATAAGAGCGTTTAATAACTGTCCTTTCAAATGACACTTCCATATAATTTAATTAAAAAATCTATTCGCCTATAATATCATACTGCATATTTCTGATTTTAGGAGTAAAACCAGCAGTTTTTATAATATGCTTAATTTCTTCAGTTTTAAGGCGGAAATTAGCACCAGCTGCACGTACAACATTTTCTTCTATCATAACGCTGCCAAAATCGTTACCGCCAAAAAACAAGCCAATTTGCGCAACTTTTGCACCTTGAGTAACCCATGAAACTTGAATATTAGGTATATTATCAAGGTAGATTCTGGCAAGAGCAAGCACTCTTAAATATTCTACTGCTGTAACAGCCTCATCGTCAAGTTCGCTGTTTCCCGGCTGGAAAGGCCAAGGTATAAAAGCAGTAAAGCCTCCAGTTTTATCCTGCAGAGAGCGTATTTTATCAAAGTGAGAAACTATTATCTCAGCAGAATCTTTTTTACGAAACATCATAGTAGCAGTAGTTTTTAACCCCTGTTTATGAGCTTCTTCCATAACAGCAAGCCAGGAGGCAGAGTTTATTTTATTTGGGCTGACTTTTTTTCTTGCATCATCATCTAATATTTCAGCACCGCCGCCAGGGATAGAGTCAAGCCCTGCTGCACGCAGCCTTTTTATAGTGTCTGCAATAGTTAACCCACTCATTTTAGCAATATGGTGAATTTCTGGTGGAGAAAAAGCATGCAGCCATACAGGAAATGTTTTCATAAATTTTAACATATCTTCATAAAATTCAATTTTAAATTCAGGGTGAAGCCCGCCCTGTAAAAGCACCTGTGAGCCGCCTAAATCAAGTGTTTCCTGTATTTTTTGCGCAAGTTCATCTTTTGAGATAACGTATCCGCCTTCTTCACCTTCGTTTTTATAAAATGCACAAAACTTGCACTTACATGTACATATATTAGTATAATTAATATTTCTGTCTATAACAAATGTTACAATATTTTCAGGGTGTTTTTCTTTGCGAATATTATCAGCCATTCTGCCAAGCTCTAATATATCAGCATTATTATATAAATCAACAGCTTCCTGATATGTTATCCTTTTTGTTTTGCTCATTTATATTCCTTAATAAAATTTAATATGTATACGCTTTCTTAAACTCATACATATCCTATTAAATATATA
>DXAQ01000136.1 GCA_019116905.1 Candidatus Mucispirillum faecigallinarum
AACTTTTTAAACCTATAATAGATATAGTATTAAATATGGAAGGCAGCAAACAGCTTGTAGCATTTTTTGCAGCAAACGGTGTGCTTTCAGCAATCAGTGATAATGTGTTTGTAGCAACAGTTTATATGAGTGAAGTAAAAACTCACTTTTTAGGAGCAGGTGCAAGAAGTGCTGCAGATATAGCAGCAGCTGTAGCAAATTTAGATGAAGCAACACGCCAGCAGTATTATAATATTGCAGTAGCAATAAACATGGGTACAAATATTCCGTCAGTAGCTACACCAAACGGTCAGGCGGCATTTTTATTTTTATTAACATCATCACTTGCGCCATTAATCAGGCTTTCATATTTTGAAATGATGAAACTTGCTTTCCCTTATGCCGTTATAATGACTGCAACAGGCTTAATAGCAACAGCTTTATTATAAAATATTTTCTGCCCTTTTATAAAGGGCAGATTTTTTTGAGGTATCAATGGTATTTGGCAGATATAAAAAACCAGTAAATATAAAAAACAATCAGCAGAAAGATAGAAATAAGCAGAACCAAAATCAAAATATATCTACAAGGAAACTGATACCATTTTCATTTAAATATACAAAAGATATAGATGACCATTTAAACTATATTTTTCCTGGCAGAAAAACAGGGCTGCACATTGACCCAAGCGGTGCAAAATATCAAATAGATATTAATATAATGTATCCAACAGATGATGAAGATTTTTATGTAATATACACATCAGGCATGAGCAGTGAAGATATGCTTTTACCTGAGGGATTAGAAAAAGATTATCCTGAATTTAAGCGGGCAGAACTATTTATGCTGCTGCCTAAAAACTGGGATATAGATAATATGGTTTCTCCTATCCCAAAGCATGAAACATACTGGCCTATGCAGCTGCTTAGGATGCTTGCAAGATTTCATTATGAATTTTTCACATGGATTGGGCCAGGCTATACAGTAGAGTATTCGTCTTTTGCAAATAATACGAAACTAAGTGCTGCCATGGTTGTATCACTTGGTGATGATATATCTATAATTAAAACGAAAGACAATAAATTAATATCATTATATTTAGTAATACCTTTATATAAAGAAGAAGTAAAATATAAAATGCAGCATGGTTATGAAGCATTTATAGATAAATTTGCAGAAAATTTCCCACCAGATAACGGCAGAGAATGGATTATTGATATAAACAGAAAAAATATAGGTTTATAAAATTATATTCATACAATAAAACTATATCATTTTGCTTTAATAGTGTTAAGAAAAAAGTAATAAAAAAAGAAATTTTTCAAAAAAATATGCGAAATTGATTATTTTCTCTTTATATTTTCACAAAAATTATTTATAAGTATATTTTTATGGAATATTTGGAGCAGAATATAAATAATGTTTTCTTTTGATTTAGAATATAAAGACAGTGAAACAAGTGCAAGGGCAGGCAGAATAAAAACGCCTCATGGTGAAATAGAAACGCCTATATTTATGCCTGTTGGCACAGTTGGTTCTGTTAAATCATTATCACCTGAAGATTTAAATAATGCAGGTGCACAAATAATTTTAGGTAATACTTATCACTTATATCTGCGTCCTGGCACAGAAGTATTAAAATATTTTGGGGGGCTTGCATCATTTTCATCATGGAATAAGCCAACCTTAACAGACAGCGGTGGCTTTCAAGTTTTTTCTCTTGCAGAGCTAAATAAAATAAATGAAGACGGTGTCAGCTTTAAATCACATCTTGACGGTTCAACACTTTATTTAAATCCTGAAAAATCAATAGAAATACAGGAAGCTATCGGCAGTGATATTATAATGTCATTTGATGAATGTATTCCATACCCTGCCACTCATGAATACGTTAAAAACTCAGTAGACAGAACAGCCAGGTGGGCAGAGCGCGGCAAAGCTGCAAAAAAAAGAGATGACCAAGCGTTATTTGGTATAGTGCAGGGCGGAGTGTATGAAGATATGCGCAAACGTTCTGCCCAGCAGCTAACGTCTATTGGTTTTGACGGTTACTCTATCGGCGGTTTAAGCGTAGGTGAAGAAATTTCAAAAATGTATGAAGTATGCGGATATACTGCATCATATCTGCCTGAAGATAAACCACGCTACTTAATGGGGGTAGGTACTCCTGAAGATATTCTTACATGTATTGGTTTAGGAATAGATATGTTTGACTGTGTAATGCCTACACGCAATGCACGTAACGGCACACTTTTTACAAGCAGCGGCAAACTTTCTATTAAACGGGCTGACTTAGCTTTCAGCGATGATAAACTTGATGAAAACTGTAACTGTTACACATGCCGCAATTTTTCCCGCGGCTATTTAAGGCACTTATATAAGGCAGGTGAAATACTTGCACTTAGGCTTAACAGTATACATAACATAACATTCTATCTTTCTATTGTAAAAAACAGCAGAAATGCTATAAAGAAAGGAAGATTTAAATCATTTCAGCAGGAAATGCTTTACAGGCTAAAAAATAAATAATTAAATAAAAAATACTTGGAGGTATTTATATGTTTTTTGAAACAGCAGCTTATGCACAAACAGCAGCAGGTGCTGCACCACAAACAGCTATGGGTGGCTTAATGAGTTTTATGCCAATTATATTAATGGTTGTTATTTTTTACTTTTTACTTATCCGTCCACAGCAAAAAAGGCAGAAACAGCATGCAGCTATGATTGATGCACTTAAAGCAGGAGATACTGTTCTTACAAATGCTGGTCTTATAGGCACTATCCATTCAGTAGACGGCAATGTTATGGTAATTGATTTAGGCGGCACAAAAGTTCGCATGATTAAAGGTTATATTGCTGATAAACTTGACCCTGCAACATTAAACACAGCAGCAGAAGCACCTAAGGAGAATAAATAGATTATGAGCCTTACTTTTCGCTGGATATTAATCGTCTTAGTATTAGGCTGGGCGATTTATGCAATTATCCCATTATCAGAAAAAATAAATTTAGGGCTTGACCTGCAGGGTGGTATGCATATTGTTTTATCTGTAGATACTGATAAAGCCATAGAAGGCAAGATTGATAATGCTGTTACACAAATCCGCAAAGATTTACAAAGTGAGCAGTTAGAATATACATTTGTTAGAAAACAGAATGTATTTAATGTATCAGTAGGTTTATCTGATGCAGCAGACAGACAAAAAGTTGTTGATACTGTTGAGAAAAACTATCCATACCTTACACAAGTTGGTTTAGATGATAATGATAAAACTATACTTTTTGGTATAAAAAGAGCAGATGAAACAAGGTGGAGGCAGGATGCTGTTGACCAGTCTATTGAAGTTTTAAGAAACAGAATAGATGAGTTTGGTGTGGCAGAGCCATTAATCCAAAAACAGGGCGACAATAAGATTGTTGTGCAGCTGCCAGGTTTAGAAAACCCAGATGATGCACTTAACTTAATAGGTAAAACTGCTGTCCTTACATTCCACTTAGTAGACGATAATGTTACATCAGAAGAAATAAAAGCAGGTGTTAAACTTCGTCCTTATGATGCAGTAGAGCTGCCATATAGAATGACTGACCCTGTAACAGGCAACGTTATTTCAAACGATGTAAAAATGGTTGTAAAATCAGAACCTGTACTTACAGGAAGTTATTTAATGGATGCAGAAGTTATGGTATCTCCACAGGATAACAGGCCTTATGTAGCTATTAAGTTTGACCCAACAGGCGCTAAAATATTTGAAGATATTACAAGAAACAACCTGCAAAAAAATCTTGCTATCGTTCTTGACGGCACAATTTATTCTGCCCCAACTATCCAGACAGTTATTTCAGGTGGCGAGGCAAGTATTACAGGTAACTTTACTTTTAAAGAGGCAAATAACTTAGCAATTGTATTAAAAGCCGGCTCACTTCCTGCCCCTGTAACTGTTGCAGAAAACAGAACAGTTGGTGCATCTCTTGGTGATGACTCTATTAAAAGTGGCGTAACAGCAAGTATAATAGGCTTTATACTGATTGTGCTTTTTATAGGCATTTACTACCGTTTAAGTGGTGTTGTTGCAAATATTGCGTTAGTATTAAACCTTTTATTAATTTTAGCAGTACTTGCTCAATTTAAAGCAACACTTACGCTTCCTGGTATTGCTGGTATTATGCTTACATTAGGTATGGCAGTTGATGCAAACGTTCTTATTTTTGAACGTGTAAGGGAAGAATTAAGAAGGGGTAGAACTGTAAGCAATGCTATTGATATAGGTTATTCAAAAGCCTTATCTGCAATTATTGACTCTAACTTAACATCCTTAATTGCAGCAGTAGTATTATTCCAGTTTGGAACAGGTCCTATTAAAGGGTTTGCGATTACATTAAGTGTAGGTCTTATTGCTTCTATGTTTACAGCAATCTTTGTAACAAGAACAATATTTATGTCATTTATGTATAAACGCACAATCAAGAAGTTGAGTATATAGGGAGTATAGAATATGTTTGAATTAATTAAAACAGGAACAAAGTTTGATTTTATAGGCAAATCCCGTATATACTTTACAGTATCATTAGTTTTATGCTTTCTTGGTCTTGTGCTGATATTTGCAAAAGGCTTTAATTACGGCGTAGATTTTTCAGGCGGTACAAGTGTACAGGTAACATTTGAAAAACCTGTAGATATAGATAAAATGCGTACTACATTAAGTCAGGATGTAGGTGCCAGTGTAAGCATACAAACTCTTGGCAGTGATAATTCATTTAGAATTAAAGTTGACCAGGGCTCAGGTGATGAAAACCTGAAAAAAATCTCTGATACTATAAGCAATACTTTAAAAGCAAAATTTTCAGAGGGCGGAAATGTAACAATAGACAGCGTTGAGCAGGTAGGTCCGCAGGTTGGTAAAGACTTAAAAAGGCAGGCTCTCTTAGCAGTTCTTTATGCTGTAATAGGTATATTAATATATGTTGCTATCAGGTTTGAATTAATGTCTGCTACAAGCTCAATTATTGCATTAATCCATGATATTATATTAACACTTGGAGTAGTTATTGCATTAAATGTTACATTTGATTTAACAGTATTAGCAGCTCTATTAACTGTTGTTGGTTACTCACTTAACGATAAAATCGTTATTTTTGACAGAATTAGGGAGCGCGCTAGAATGGATGAACATATACCTTTAATGGAAAGTATGAATATTAGTATTAACGAAACACTTTCAAGAACAATATTAACATCAACTTCCACACTTCTTGCGGTAATCAGCTTAGCTATTTTTGGCGGCGAAGTAATTAAAGGTTTTGCAATAGTTATGATAGCAGGTATTATAATAGGTACATATTCTTCAATAGGTATTGCAAGTTCGCTGGTTTATGCTATAAAAACGCGTAAAGGTAAAAAATAAACGCTGAAATAAATTATGTAAGCCTGCTTTTAAAGCAGGCTTTTTTTATGCAGTTTTTTCTTATTTTTATAAATCAATAAAAAATATAAAATCAGCACAATAAAAACAATAAATGCGCATATTTGATACATTGATTTATACCCTAAATTTTCTCCCGCAAATCCAAAAATATAAGGTCCTATACCGCCGCCTATATCTAAAAATATATAGTATGTGGATGTGGCAAGTCCCAGCCTGTTTTTAGGAGCGTTTAACAGGGCATAACTTTGGCCGCCTGAAAAAAATGAGCCGTAACCTAAACCTGTTAAAAGTGCAGAAAAAAGAAGTAAAAAGCTGTTATCTGAAACTGAAAGCATAATTAACGCAAACATAAATATAATAATTGCAGGCATAAGTACAAAATTATACCCAAGACTGTCAAATATTCTTCCTGAGGCAGGGCGTGCAAACATGGAAACAGCAGCATATACAATAAAAAACCAGCTGCCAGCCTCTACTAGATTAATACTGGAAGAATAATTACTGATAAAGCTTAATACAGGCATATAGGCTGCTGTCATTAAAAAAGCTAAAAATGATACAGGAAGTGCAGAATATTCTATATAATTAGAAATAGAAAATTTTTGATAACTTTTTTTATAAGCTGTCTGCTTTACTCTTAAATTAAATGAAAGAAATACTGATATAAATAATAAGCAGGCAGGCAGAATAAATGAAAAATTTATACATTCTAAATGAATAAAAAGTATTGCAAGAAAAGGGGCGGCAGCAGATGCAAGCACTATACTTAAACCGTAATAACCTACTGCTGTACCACGAATAGATGCAGGTACATTTTGAGAAAGTATTACACCTAAACATGTAGATGAAACACCGTAAAATACACCATGAATAAACCTTAATAATAAAAGCGGCAGATATGAATCTATTAATATATATAAAAGTGTTGATGAAAAATAAAGCAAAAGAAAAATTATTAAAACAGGTTTTAAATAAATCCTGTCAGCATAAGAGCCAAAAAAAAGCCTTGCAAAAAGAGCACCTATAATAAATATACCACTTGCAAGCCCTGCCAGCGCGTTTGATGTGTTAAGAAAATTAATAGAATAACTTGCAGTTGTAACAAAGGTAATATAATAAGAAAAAGCAACTGAAAAATTAACAGCCATTAATATAATAAAATATTTATTAAAAACAGGAAATCTTTTCGCCATATTTTACTCCAGTATATGAGAATTGATTTATTATATTAAAAATATGACTTTGTCAATAAATAAATTATTGTATAAATTAAAATATAATAATATAATTAAAAAAAGAGGATAATATGAAGAAACTACTATTAATAATTATGATGACTGCTGCATTAAATGTTTATGCAGTAGAAAATAAGGACTGCTTTAAAGAAAATATTGCAGGTGCAGAAGTATATGTATGCTCTGTAAAAGATAATAATCTTAATACTAAAATATTAGTAACTGATAATAAAGAAGTTATTGACTACAATAAAAAGGTAAACCCGGAAGGAGTAAGCAAAAACAAGCACAATATAATGATAATTAAAAAGGGTGGTAATAATGTTTTAGTAGATACAGGTTATCCTGATACAATAAATACGCTGAAATCAGTATTAAAATCTGCAGGACTTGAAACAAAAGATATTACCCATGTAATATTAACCCACGGCCATTATGACCATATAGGCGGATTAACAGAAAACGGCAGGGCAGTTTTTCCTAATGCTTATGTTTATATAAATGAAAATGATTACAATTACTTCTGCGGAACAGGTAAAACAGATGACAGCATGAAAAAAACTGTGGAAAATTCAAGAAAAATATTTGCTCCATATAAAGATAAAATAAAATTTTATAAAGAAGGGGTAATTGATGAAAAAATAAAAGAAATAAAAGCAGTATCAGCTTACGGTCATACACCAGGCCACAGCTTAATAAATATATCTGATAAAAATAAAGACCTGCTTTTCGTATCAGATTTATTCCATATATATAATGTGCAGATAAAATACCCAAAAACACCTGTAAGCTTTGATACAGATAAAAAAGAGGCAGTAGATACAAGGCTTAATATAATAAAAAAATATACAGGCACAAATACGCTGATAGTAGGCTCTCATACACCATTTTCTATACCTGTAACATGGAAATAATGTAAAAAAATTGTATAAACTATGCTGCTTATTTTTTAAGCAGCATAATAAAACTACTGAAAAATAAGAAAAAATATCAAATAATCAAATTAGTTTTCCACAAGATAGCAACATAAAAAATTTTAAAAAAATGCTTGACAAAAATTTTTCTGATATATCAATACTTTCTTTTAACTTATTGATAAATATGGTGAAAAATAAACACCCTATATTTATCAATGGTTTCTGGCGCTTTTTATATAAAAAGTTATCCACAAGTTATCCACACAAGATAATAATAAAATCTAATAGTATTTGATTAGCTTTTACTTATAAGTAATTAATAATGAAAATAAAAAAATAAAATATTTTACTTATTTTTTATTGATTTTTGCCGAAAATAATATATATTGACTTGATATGGTAAAGATAAGAGAATATAAAAGCCGCAAGGCTGCAGATAAAGCATCATCATATTTAATGTCAAAGGGCATACCTGCTGTTATAAAAGGGTATGTACGTGTTCCTAAGGGTCTTGAACACTTAAAAGATAATATTGTGGAATTATCAGTGCCAGAGCATCTTTATAATAAAGCTTTGGAGCATTTGTCCCAGTATGAAAGCAGGCTTGAAAGCGAGCGTAATCAATAAATGGAGGATTTCATGAGAAAAAAGATACTATTAGTTTTTGTTATAGTTATATTATCCTTTATGGGTCTTTCCTGTTCTAATACAACAGTTGGAAAAAGTAAGTTTTCACCATATTATTTTTATACAGACACTAATAAATATCTTTTTGAAATCAGCCGTTATGAGCTTAGTAAATTAATTACTTTTGACAAGCTTGCCTATAAGGGCTCCTATTATGGCGATAGGCGCATGACAAAAGAAGATTTTGAAAATATAAAAGATAATAGAAATGTAAGCGGCATACCTTCCATTGTAGTGCCACAGGTTGGCTTTACGTTAAGAAGTTTAAATATGAAATTATACCCTACAAATACAACAATTCATAGGGGCAACGATAAATTTGATGCAAACCAGTATACAAGAATCAGCGCATTTGCTCCAGTTTTTATTCTTCATATTTCAAAAGACAGAGAGTTTTATTATGTGATGACTGAATTTATGCGAGGCTGGATACATGCTGCAGATGTTAAAATATATTCTCAGGTAGCTTTTTCTGGTATTCAACAGATGCCTTTTATCAGAGTTGTGCAGGATAATGTAACAATCGGAAATGTTAAATACGGTATAGGCGATAAAGTGCCCATGCTTTCAGAAGATGATAAAAGTATAGTAGTATTAACACCTGATGGCAGCTATACAGCAGTTGAAAAAAATAATAGTTTTGTTTCAGGCAATGCTGTATATAATGAAAATCTTATGAAATCAATGGCAGAAAGTCAGCTTAATAATCCTTATGACTGGGGCGGAAAAGAAGGTTACAGGGACTGCTCTGCTTATGTACGTGATTTATGGCGTGTTTTTGGTGCAGATATACCAAGAAGTTCAGGTCTGCAAAAACTTGTAGGCAAAAAATTATTAGATAAGCCAAAAAGTGAAGAAGAATTTTATGCTGTGCTGCGTAATGCAAAACCATACAGAACACTTTTATTTTTTAAAGGTCATGTAATAATGTATGGCGGTATGGAAGACGGGGACTATGTTATATATCACGCTGTAAATACTCTTTTAAATGATGATGGTAAAAAAGTAGTTATATCAAAGGTTGCTAAAAATAAATTAAAAGAAGAAAAGTTTGTAAATATATGGAAAAGGGTGATACGTGTATCAGAAATATCACCACTTATTTCACCAGAGCTGCCAAAAGAACCTGAACTGATTGAAATCACAAATATTATGGATAAAATATCAGAAATCGGCTCATACAGCGAAAAAGAAATGGCAGGCCATAATTATACAACTCAAAAACAAAATTAATATTCAAGGCTTTTATACTGTAATATAGTAAGTATCATTATTATAGTATTCAGCCTTGATTTTATTTTCAGCTGTTAAAATATTGATAGTATCTAATATTTCATTTTCATCTTTACCAAAAACGCCGCACATATCATGCACAGTGCAAGGGCGCATTTTTAAAAGGGCGGGTATTAAATCTATTAAATCTAGGGATGCAGAATTTTTATAAACACTTGAAAATCCGCCGGTTACTTCTGCTTTTATACCTGATGATATAAATTTTTTAGCAGTATTAAGTAAAAATTCATCATCAACAGGTGCAGCATTTGAGTATGCAGGGGGCCTGTGGATTGTGCCAAGCTGCACTTTATCATATTTTATGTTTTTTAATACATTTATAAGCTCTTTTATATGATTTTCGCTGTCGTTTATATTTTTGCAGAAAAGTATTTCAATAAAAAGTTTTCCTTTATACTCTTTTGAAAATTTTTCAAGATATGATATAATATTTTCAGTATTAATAGATTTTTCAGGCAGGTTAACAGCCTTAAAAACATCATTATTAACAGCATCTAAGCTTGGTACAACTATATCAAACTTTAAAAGGCTTTCATATACTTCTGGAATATTTATAGTAGTAGTGTTAGTAAGAATAGCGCAGGGTTTAGAGGTATATTTTTTAATGCCTGTAATAATTTTATCAAGTTCAGAATTAAGTGTAGGTTCGCCTGCTCCAGTAACCGTTACCATATCGCATAAATCTTCAAATTTATAAAAATTATCTTTAAATTCATTAATTATATTATCTGCCTTATAGTAAGGTTTACGCAGCATAGTAGTAGTTTTAGTTTTACCTACTTCGCAGTAAAGGCAGTCAAGAGAGCATATTTTTGAAGGCACTATATTTATACCAAGGGACCTGCCCAGCCTTCTTGATGGTGCAGGACCAAATAAATATTTATATTCACTCATAATTCACCTTAAATATATAATATATAAAAGAATAAATTTATCAATAAATTATATATATTCTGATATAAAAATACAATATTTAAATTATATTATTATAATATGGGTGCTTACGCTCTAAAAAACTAATAATATTAATAATAAATTTTATCTAACATTTTAAAGTAATATAAAGGGCA
>DXAQ01000137.1 GCA_019116905.1 Candidatus Mucispirillum faecigallinarum
AATTCTAAGAAAATTACAATATATATATATGACTTATTTACTTAGTCCGTTTCTTAAATGTTTTAAGTTTAAGAAAAATTATAAAATATCATCTAAACCTTTCTTTTACTTTTGGATATTATTAAGTATATCTATAATTTTATATTTTATAATTACTACGTTTTATACTGTTTCTTTATCTTATTTAAGGGATATAATAAGTAATTTTACAGGTGGAGAATTTGAAAACAAAGACCTTGGATTTGGTTTGGCACTTGTCCTTAGTTTAAGCGTAAACAGCTTGGTTTTCCTATTAATATTTTTAACACTACTTGTTTCATCTGCAAAATACAGGCTTTATGATATTTTTAGAATTAAAAATTCTTACATAAACAGTATTCTTATTGCATACGGCATAACAGCTGTATATATTCTTTTTAATATATATTCGTATGCTGCTAGTGCAGGAAATGGAAAAGGATATTATTATTTTCTTTTATTTCATGCAATATTATTATTAACATTAACATTACTTCCATCTAAAAAACACTAGAATTTATTAAATAAATAGTTTATGGTATAATTTGAAATATATATTGGAGAATAATTATGACAGCAAAAGAGGCGTTAAATCTTGTAAAAGATGATATAGAAAAAGTGGAGCAGTTTTTAAAAGATGATATAAAAACATCAGTTCCATTAATTAATGAAGTAATATTATATTTATTATCAAGCGGTGGTAAAAGGCTGCGCCCTGTATTTCTTGCATTATCTGCTAGAATGTGCGGATACACTGGGGAAAATATACCTACAATGAGTGCTGTTATAGAATATATTCATACTGCAACGCTTTTGCATGATGATATAATTGACGGAGCAAAATATAGAAGAAAACGCCCTACTGCAAACAGCTTATATGGAAATGATGTGGCAGTTTTATGCGGCGACTTTTTATATTCAAGAAGTTATATTACTTTAACAGAATATGGCGCAAAACAGGTGCAGATGATACTTTCTTCTGCTGCCCTTACTATGAGCGAAGGGGAAGTTATACAGCTTTTAAAAACTGGCGATATAAATCTTACTTTTGATGACTATATCCAAATAATTACAAGAAAAACAGCCGTTCTTTTTTCTGCAGCATGTGAAATAGGCGGCAGGCTTGCAGAAGTAAGCGAAGATAAAATAAAAGCCTTAAAAGATTTTGGCTATTATTTAGGGCTTGGCTTTCAAATGACTGATGATATTCTTGATTATATGGGTAACCCAGAAATAACTGGCAAAAAAAATGGAACAGACTTATTTGAGGGTAAACTTACTCTGCCTGTTATTAAAACATTAGAAAAAGCAGATAATAATGAAAAAAATATTATTACAGAAATGTTTAAGAAAAAAGAAAGAAATGATGATGATTTAAAAATAATAAAAGATATTATGGAAAAATATGATATTGAAAAAGTTTCTGAAAAAACAGCAGATGAATATATTAATAAATCATTACAGTCTCTTAATGTTTTTGAAGATAATGATTACAGAAAAGCACTTATTGCATTAGCTCTTGCTATGGTTGGGCGCGCTGCATAAAATATTAAAATGAAAAAAGCTGTTTTTTTACTGCTGATTTTTATAATTTCAGCCTGCTCAAAAGAAAAATATAATACTTATCACTTTTTTGCTCTTGGCACTATTGTAGATATTACTATACAGGAAAAATATGCAGATTATCTGCCAGAAATTATAAATTATATGAATAATCTGGCAGATAATATTTCAAATAATGAAAAAATAATAAATCAGGCAGAAATAAACAGCAGAATACATGTATCAGAAGATTTATTAAATATTTTAGAAAGAGCTGACTTTTATTATAATATTAATCATAAATATGACCCAACATCATATACAGTTTCATCATTATACGGCTTTCCAGAAGGTCCATATATTATTCCAAGCAAAGAAAAAATAAATACTGCAAAAAAATATGCAGGATTTTCCAATATTTTATTAAAAGATAATACTGTTATTAAAAAAAGCCCCCTTTTAGTTGACTTTAGCGCTAATGCAAAAGGATATATTGTTGATAAAACAGTATCTTATATGAAAAGCAAATCATTAGATAATTTTATTATTAATGCAGGAGGCGATTTATTTATATCTGGCATGAAAAATAAAATATATTTTAATACTGGTATTATAAATCCTGATAATAAATCAAAACCATTAAGTATAATTAATATTACAAATAAAGCAGTAGCTACAAGCGGAAATTATGAAAGATATTTTATAATGAATAATAAATATATAAACCATATTTTTGAAGGTGTAACATTTGAACCTGTAAATAATTATAAATCAGTAAGCGTAATAGCAGAAAATACTGAAAAAGCTGACGGGTTTTCTACCCTTTTCTATCTTTTAGATATGAATGAGATAACAAACTATTGTAAAAAGTTTGATATTGCTGTATTAATATTGACAAATAATAATAAAATTGTAAAATTTTGTAATTGGGAAAAATATGAAAAACTATAATTTTATTTTAGCAAGTGCTTCCCCTAGAAGAAAAGAGCTTTTATCTATTTATATAAAAGATTTTAATATTATGCCTGCTGATATTGATGAAACTATACCTGATAATATTAAACTTGAAGAAGCACCGCTTTTTATTGCAAAAGCAAAAGCTGATGCTGTTATAAAAAATATAAAAGATAATGAAATAATTATTACAGCTGATACTATTGTGCTGCTTGATAATAAAGTATATGGCAAACCAAAAAATAAAGATGATGCATATAATATGATAAAAACATTATCAGGCAAAACACATAAAGTAATAACAGGTGTATGCTGTTATAGTAAAGATAATAACATAAAAATAGAATTTCTT
>DXAQ01000138.1 GCA_019116905.1 Candidatus Mucispirillum faecigallinarum
TATCTTCAATTTAATTTATATAAATTTTCCATAACACAAATAATACAACATGTATCAATAAAAGAATATCATAAATTAAAAAATATTGTTATAAAAAAATATCATCAAACTATTATTCAGCAATTATTTTCATATTATTCACCTTTTCCAATATATTTGAATATGTTTATTTAGTAATTACATTTTTATTACTGCTTTTATCCAATATGTATCTTTCATTTATAATAATTTATTTTAATTTATGATTCTTAATATTATAGATGTTACAAGCGCAGTAATTAATGCAAATATAAAACTATTACGCTGGCTTCTTCCTCGCCATATATATGTAAAATTTAATAACACCATTAAAACAGGTATTAAATACATATAATTTAATCCCTTATCAAAAAATGTTCTTATAACAGCAGAAAGTGTTCCTGTTATTATCAATAATGACATTATAAAAAAGAATATAATTTTAAATGCTTTAAACTTAGTCATCACTGTTTTATCCATTTATTATATTTTTCTTATTATTTATAAAAAATATTTTCTAATAATGAATATATTAATATCATTATAGAAATAGTTAAAACAAATGGTAAGGAAGAAATTACAACATATAATATAATACAATAAATACCATACTTTTCAACAAATGCTTTTTTTAGTTATATTTGTATGATTATTGTTTGTAATTGAAATGTTTTCTTTTTCTTCTTTATTATTTTTATTCATTATTTCAAATGCTATACAACCTATTAGAAGTGATAGAAGAATATCATTGTTCATCCTTAAATTTACAAAACTCACTATTATTCATATCACTATAGATAATAAAATATTAATCAAAATGATTCTATAATATGCTTTTTCATATAAGTCTTTATTTTCTCCACCATTCTAACTTTAATAATAAATAAATATAAAAACAAAAAATAATAATATTAATGATTCACTTTCTGAATTATTAATAGTTTCACTTTTTACTGCTGATAAAATTATTTTTATAATATTTATTATTGTATATATGATGTAAGTCTAAATTTTTTCAAGGCTCATGGTTTTATTTATTATTAACTCTTACATATTATATTCATTTTTTTTATATTATATCAACAATAGGTTTATATAATTAATCTTAATATATTTTTATCAAATGAAAAATATTTAAATTGCTTATAAAACCATATAAACTTTTACAGCTTATTTATTGAAATGTTTCACGTGAAACATTATTCAGTAAATATAAAAAATATATCTGCAAATAAATTTTTGCTTTATATTAAATTTTATAACATATTAATATTAAAAATATTACTGCACAAATTTATTATAACAGATATATTTTTAATTGCTATTTTGCTTTTTTATTTTGTTTATATATTTCAACAGCTAAAACAGATGCAGCAGTTTTTGTAAGACCAGGAATACGTATCACCTGACCTAATGTTTTAGGCTTAATTTCTTTTAATTTATCTACATATTCAAGCCTAAGACCTGAAATATTATCATAACTGAAATTATCTGGTATAACTATATTTTCAATATCTTCATGATTACTTTCTTCCATACCTTCAATATAGCCAGAATATTTTATTTTAATTTCTACCTGCCTTGCCTTTCTGCCGGTTAGCCCACCGCCTGTTAATTTAATTATATCATTATAGCTTAACTGTGGTCTTTTTAAAAGTTCTTCTGCTTTAAATGACTGGCTGATGCTTACTCCGAACTGCGCAAGATACTGTTCGTTTTCAGGGTTCTTTTTAATAAGAGTAGTTTTTAACCTTTCTATCTCATTATTAATATCCTGCATATCCTCTTGAAATCTGTCATATCGTGTTTTAGAGATAAGCCCTAATTTATAGCCGTATTCAAGTAAACGTTCTTCTGCATTATCTTCTCTTGTAAGCAGCCTGTATTCGCTGCGGGAAGTAAACATTCTATAAGGCTCTGTTATACCTTTTAAAACTAAATCATCAGTAAGAACGCCTATATAACTTTCGTTTCTGCCTAAAACAAGTGGCTCTTTATTATCAAGAGAGAGAACAGCATTAACACCTGCCATAAACCCCTGCACTGCTGCTTCTTCGTAACCACTTGTACCGTTTAACTGGCCGCCAAAAAATAAACCTTTTATTAATTTAGTTTCATAGTTATGATTTAAACCTGTTGGTTGATAAACATCATACTGAATAGCATAAGCTGGGCGGATAAATTTACATTTTTCCATACCTTTTACTGTCCTATATGCTTTAATCTGCGCCTCAACTGATATAGAGCATGAAAAACCGTTAACATGCACTTCTTTTGATTTTAAACCTTCAGGTTCTAATACAAGTTTATGGGAAGTTTTTTCAGGAAATTTTAAAACCTTATCTTCCATGCTGGGACAATATCTAGGGCCGTTACTTTCCCTTACTCCGTTATAGAAAAGACTTTCTTCAACTGCATTTCTAACAACTTTATGAGTTTCTTCATTAGTCTGTGTGCCATAACATTTAATTTGTGGAAGTTTTATAGAAGTAGTTTCTGCTGAAAATGGTATAATATCATCATCACTTACATATTCTTCTAATCCGTTAAAATTAAGGCTGTCAATATGCACCCTTGCTGGCGTATCAGTTTTAAGCCTTATTGGGTTAAAACCTATTTTCTTTAAAGATTCAGATAAAGCTGTTGCTGACGGTTCATACATTCTACCTGCAGTAATTACTTTATCACCTATAAATATTTCACCACCTATAAACGTACCGCCACATATAACTATTCTTCTAGCTAAAAATGTCTGGCCACATGCTGTTTCTACACCGCGCACTGCACCATTTTCTACTAATATTTCAGTAACAATTCCCTGCTTAACATCAAGAGATGGTGTGCTCATTAAAACAGTCTGGAATCTATCTTTATATAAATGTTTGTCTGCCTGAGCACGACTGCACCATACAGCAGGACCTTTTCTTTTATTAAGCACCCTAAACTGAATACCTGTTTCATCAATATTTTTTGCCATTTCGCCGCCGAGAGCGTCCATATCTTTTACAAGGTTGCCTTTACCAATACCGCCTATTGCAGGGTTACATGGCATAAGAGCAATATTATCAATAGATATTGTTACAAGGAGAGTATCAGCTCCCATTCTTGCAGCTGCAAGAGATGCCTCGCAGCCTGCATGACCAGCACCTACAACTATTACATCATAAATCTTTTGAAAATCCATATCTTTACCTTACAATATTTTTTTGATGAGTATAATATGATTATTTTTTTCTTTTGTAAAGAAGTTATTTTTTTATAAATTAGTAATGATAAAATATTCATAAAAATTTAAATAGGTAATTGATTTCTTCCAGTAATAAATCAAGGGTTTTTAAATGTTTCACGTGAAACAGTAAAGGATAAAAGAATATAGGAAACAATCGAGTTAAATAAAATATAAAATTAATAATTTAAAAAAAAATATGAAATAATTAAAACAAATACATGCACAATAAAATTTAGATTAAGTTATATTTTGCCCTGTATTCAATTTTAGAGTATAATTATACATAATTAGACATAAAAACGGCTTACAGGTCAAAATATGAATCATGGTTTATAACTTATTGATAAATAATATAAATAAAATATAAAATAATAAAGGGTTACAATAATATGTAAGAAAATTTAAACAGGATAGAATACTATAAAAAAATAATAGCAGTGTTTAAACTGCTATTATTATATATAAATATTAATATAAAAGTGTAAAATAATAAATTTTAAAACTATTTAACAGGTAAGTGAGTTTTAAAATATTCTTCCCATTCAGCCTGACCATTAGATAATGTATATATTGCTGTTAATGGAATTTTACCTCCCATTGAATTACGCATATAAACACTTCCTGTAATATCATCATAAACTACATCAATTGATATAATACCCGTTTCATAACCAGACGGAGAATTATTACCGCTTTCAGTTCCAGAATCTGATAAGTAAATTTTATCAATTAAACCAGATTTATCAAAATGAGCGCCCCATATTGTAGTAGCATGTGGACCAAAACCATTTACTTCACCAGCAATAATTCCCCTGCCTTCTTTAAAGGCTTTATCCATGCCCTCATTAAAAGATTTCTGCTTTAATAAAGGATATGATAAAAGTAAATTATAATTATCACCAAATACATCCTTATAAAAAGCACCGCCCTTTCTACCATCAATGCCTAAAAAATACCATTCAAAACTCCTGTCTATATAATATCCTTTATTAGGCCATATAGATAAATAATAATCAAAAATTTCACTTTTACCCCAGCCTAAATATTTTGTTTTAGGTCTTACTGCATCACTTTGTGCATAATGATTAAAATAATTTTCTACATTGTCTTTATTAATGTCATGCCACCAGTGCAATACATTTGATGAAGCAACAGCCCAGCATAAATTAGTATGACCCTGCGTAGTATCGTACCAACCAGAATAATCTTTTCTAACAGCATAGTAGTCGCCTTTACTCCATGATTCTATCCAGTCTTCTTTTAATATATTAACACCTTTTACCCATACATCTATATCCCTGTATGTATCACTATTTCCACCAAAAGCAGCTTCAGGTGCCTTATCAAGTGCAATCCATAAAACATAAAATGTAACATCTTTTGTAACTATATATTCTTGACCAAAAGAACGCGTATCTAAATCTAAACTATTTGCATAAGCACCTTTAAGTCTATAACCATCTCTATAAACATCAGGTGTTGGTAAATAGATTTTATCACCTGCTTTTGCATAGATAGGATTAGCTGTTCCACTGCCTCCTTTTAAATCAAAAGAAATAACTACAGGGTTGCTGTCCCATACAGCATATAAATTCATATCACTACTTATATCATAAACAACTGCCTCATCTTGATAATCACCATTAGAAGCTCCTTTTACTTTAGACCATCCTACAAATTTTAAGTTACCATTATTAAATTTATTAGCAGGAAATTTTACACCATTAGAAGTTGGAGTAACAATTACAGATTCAGAATAATTTCCATTTGTATTTGAATGAAAAGTAATAGTATAGCTTGCTAATTGTTTCCATACAGCATAAAGAGTAACACTTTTATTAAAATTTACAACTGCATTATCTTTATATTCAACAGGACCACCAGCACTTAAAGACCATCCCTCAAAAGTAAAACCAACTCTATAATACTCATTAGATGGAAGTGTAAAACTATTACCTGAAACAAACTCTATTTGCGGAATAAAACCTTCCCCATTATTAGAATTAAATGTTATAGTATATTTATCTTCAGATACATCTGGCAAATCAGAACTGCCATCACCACTTTCTCCGCTGCCAGTATCACCTGTTTCAATATCACCAGTATCTATGCTACCAGAAGAATCACCACTTACGCTGCTTGAATCAAACTTCATCCATAAAGCATATAATTCCAGGTCTTTAGAAACTTCTATTGTCTGCCCGTCAGTATAAAGCGGATTTCCGTTACTAGTTAATCCCCAGCCAATAAATATGTAACCATCACGCATAAAAGAATTTGCTGGCAGAACAAGTTGACTGCCATTATCTGCACTTAAAGATGACATACTACCACTGCCACCGTTAGCAAAAAATGATATTGAATATTTTATCTGTGATTCTAAATTGTCATTAGAAACATTATCATAAAAATTAGAAGTATTAGACGTATTAGATGTACTGCCACAACCAGCAATAATTAATAAAAAATAAAAATATTAAATTTCTTTTAAACATTAATTATCTCCTTGATTTAACTTTATCTGATGAAATACTACCACTACTACCAAAGCAATGTATAAATATAGATAACAGAATTAGTATAAAAATTAATATTATAAATAAAAATAATAATTACTATTAATATAATAATAATTAATTAAAAATATTTCAAGAATAAAAAAAAATGCCTTAAATTTTTATTTAATAAATAAAAAAATTATACATTATATTTTGCCTTGAAACAAATTTTATTGTAGAATAATATTTAAGAAAGTATAAAATACGCTTAAAACTAAAAATATGAATTAGTATTTATAAACTATTAATAAATATAATAAAAATAGGTGTTAAAATGTGGGTAGTATATGCTGGCCTTTCTGCATTATTTGCAGGGGCTACAACAATATTTCTTAAAAAGGGAGTGCATACAACTAATACTGATATTGCTGTGGCAGTTAGAACTATTGTAGTGCTTATATTTTCTATTATTATAGTGATTATTGCAGGAAGTTATAATCAAATATTTAGTATTGATGGAAAAACATGGCTGTTTTTAATTTTATCAGGTTTATCAACTGGGGGCGGCTGGCTATTCTATTATAAAGCCTTGCAGGTTGGGGATGTTAATAAAGTATCCCCTTTAAGTAAAGCAAGCCTAGTATTAACAATTATACTTTCATTTATTTTTTTAGGGGAAGAAGTTACTCCTCAAAAATTTACTGGACTAATATTAATAGCATTAGGCACATATTTAATGGTAGATTATAAAAAAGAAAATAATGAAAAAACAGGCAGTAATAAATGGATAATTTATGCACTGCTTTCACTTTTATTTTCAAGCCTTACTACAATATTTGGAAAAGTGGGAATAGATAATGTAGAATCAAATTTAGGAAGCACCATAAGAACAGTTGTAGTAATTATTGCAGCATGGATAATAGTAATAGTTAAAAATGAAGTACATGAATTTAAAAACATAAATAAATCAGAAATAAAATATATTATAATATCAGGTATAACTGGGGGCAGCAGCTGGCTGTTATATTATAAAGCATTACAAACTGGCATAACTTCTGCAGTAGCTGCTATTGATAAGTTAAGTATATTAGTTGCAGTAATATTATCTTATTTTATATTTAATGAAAAAATGAACAGAAAAACAGTTGCAGGCCTAATTTTAATACTTGCAGGCACAATAGGGCTGGCAGTTAAAATATAATTATTTACCTATGCAGAATGAAGAAAATACAATATCTAATACTTTTTCTGTATAATTATCACCTGTAATTTCAGAAAGAAGATTTATTGCCCTTTCTAAATCAATGCAAAGCATATCAATAGGGTATATGCCAAGTGAATTATTTATTTTTTTTATTATTTCTTTTATATCTAATAATATAGTATGGTGTCTTTCAGTAATTGCTGCTGCATTAGATTTTGTTTCATTATCATGAGCGCTTGTTTTTTCGCGCAGTATTTCAACAAGTTTTTCTATATTTATATTTTCTTTTGCTGAAATATAAATATCTGCTTTATCATAAAATTTATTATCTGTAATATCTACCTTATTACCAATAATAATACGGTTAGAGTTTTTTGTATCTTCTAGTATAGAATAATCTTCATCAGTTAAAGGTGCAGAAATATCAAGCAGTAATAATATAATATCAGCAGTTTCTATTTTCTGCCTGCTTCTGTCTATCCCAATCTGCTCTATATTTTCACTTGATGAGCGGATACCTGCTGTATCAGTTAAATGAACAGGAATACCACCAATATATAAGCTTTCCTTAATAAAATCACGAGTTGTGCCTGCAATATCTGAAACAATGGCACGTTCTTCTTTTAAAAAAGCATTCATTAAAGAAGATTTACCAACGTTTGGTTTGCCGGCTATTACTATCTCTAAACCGCGGTTAGCATTTCTGTAGCTTTTATATGATAATATAAGTCCGTCTATTTTTGATAAAACATTTTTACAGTGGTTTTTTAATATTTCAATTTCTTCATCAACTGTATCTTCATCAGGAAAATCAATTTTTGCTTCCATTACAGCTTTCATTTTAAGTAAAATATCTTTTATATTATCAAGTTCAAAACGAAGTGAGCCCTGCAGCTGATTATAAGCAGAGTTTACACCTTCTATTGATTTTGCAGAGATTAATTCCTGAATAGATTCTGCCTGAGTTAAATCTATTTTGCCATTTAAAAAAGCACGTTTAGAAAATTCACCGCCCTCTGCATGCCTGATGCCTAATTTATAAATTTCAGTAAAAGCAGCATTAACTAGTAATGGGTTGCCATGAAATGATATTTCTACCACATCTTCCCCGGTAAAAGAATGAGGTGCTTTAAAATATACTGAGAGCACATCATCATGAAGATTTTCGCTTTTTATATTAAACCTGTAAAGCGATACATAGTTTGGTTTAATATCAGATATATTGATACTTTTGCCGCCCTTTTCCATTAAAGAATACACCTTTAATGCATTACTTCCTGATATACGTATTGTAATAACAGGACTTTTTACAAGTGGAGTAATTGGGGCAGCAATAGTATCAGTATTATTCATTATAATTTCTCAATCATTTTAAATGCTTTTAAAGTATTCTGCATAAGTGTAGTAATAGTCATAGGGCCAACACCGCCAGGAACTGGGGTAATAAATGAACACATATCTTTTACACCATCATAATCTACATCGCCGCAGAGTTTGCCGTCAAGTCTGTTTATACCTACATCTATCACAACAGCACCAGTTTTAATAAATTCTCTTGTAACAAATTTTGGTCTGCCCATAGCAGCAACTAATATATCAGCCTTAGAACAGATTTCTGCCAGATTTTTAGTTTTAGAGTGGCATATAGTAACTGTTGCATTAGCTTTTAAAAGCATAGCTGCAATCGGTTTGCCAACTATATTACTTCTGCCGATAACAACTGCATTTTTACCGCTTAATTCAATGCCGTAATCTGCGAGCATATTCATTACACCAAAAGGAGTGCATGGCATAAGGCAGTCTTCACCAATATTTAATAACCCTACATTATATGGATGAAAGCCGTCCACATCTTTTTCTGGTTTGATAGCACGTAAAATAGTTTTTTCATCGCAGTTTCTAGGAAGCGGCAGCTGCACCAGTATTCCATGGATTTTATCATCATCATTAAACTTTTTAACAAGTTTTAAAATATCTTCTGTTGTAACATTAGCGCTTACTCTTTCTACAACAGAATGAAAACCGCACTCTATAGCTGTCCTTTCTTTTGAAGTAACATATACGTTACTTGCAGGGTCATCACCTGCTAATATAACAGCTATGCCTGGAGCTTTGCCTGTTTTATGTTTTAATATTTCTGTTTCTGCTTTTATGCCTTCTCTGAATTTTGCAGAAAGCATTTTACCATCAAGAATTACTGCCATTATCTTCCCCCTGATTTTCTTCATCATTTTCGCTGTCATCTTTTGGAACGACAGTAAAAGATATAATTTCATCGCCTGATGTATTCATAAGTCTTGTGCCTTGAGTATTTCTGCCTATAACAGATACTTCTGAGGCTGCAATCCTAATAGTTTTGCCGTTTTTTGTAATCAGCATAATATCATCTTCTTCTGGATGTATCTGCCTTACACCTACTACAAGCCCAGTTTTAGAAGTAAGTTTCATAAGTTTAAGACCTTTACCGCCTCTTGACTGTAATCTGTATTCATCTTTATCTGTGCCTTTACCGTAACCCAGCGAAGTAACAGCTAAAAGCGGACTGTCTTCTTCTACAACTTCAGCAGAAACAACAACATCATCTCTTTCAAGCATAATACCTCTTACACCTGTTGCAGTTCTACCCATAGGGCGCACATCTTCTACGCTAAACTGAATAGTTTTGCCGTCCCTTGTAGCAAGGAATACTTTATCATCATCACCTGTTAATAATGTTGTAACTATTTCATCATTATCTTTTAAGTTAAGGGCGATAATACCACTTCTGCCGCTTTTAAATTCTACTGTTTTAACACGTTTAACAACGCCGTATTTAGTAGCAAAAAAGATTGATTTTGTATCATCTTTTTCAGGCAGTGTTAAAAATGATGCAATTTTTTCATTTTCATCTAAAGATAAAAGGTTAGAAATATGTCTGCCTTTAGAATCTCTTGACTGCTCAGGGATTTGGTAAACTTTTAAAAAGTGAACTTTACCCTTAGTAGTGAAAATAAAAAGGTGGCTTTTATTTGTAGTATAAATAATTTCTTCTACAAAATCTTCATTTTTATTTGCAGCACCTATTTTACCTTTGCCGCCTCTTTTTTGAGCTGTAAAATTATTAAGCAGCGTTCTTTTAATATAGCCGTTATGTGTGATTGTAACAACCATTTCATCATTAGGAATTAAATCTTCATAATCAATATCATCAACGCTGTCTGCAATTTCAGTTTTTCTTTCATCGCCATATCTTGTTTTAATATCAACAATTTCTTCCCTAATCACGCTCATAAGTTTTGATTTAGAATTAAGTATAGAGTTATAATATTCTATATCTTTTTTAAGCTGTTCATATTCTTCGTTTAATTTATCAATTTCAAGTCCTGTAATTTTTGCAAGACGCATATCAAGTATTGCCTGAGACTGAACTTCTGATAAATCAAACCTGTCCATTAATGCTTTTTTAGCAGTAGGTGTATCTTTTGATTCTTTAATAATTTTAACTACTTCATCAATATTTTGAACTGCTATTCTTAAACCTTCAACTATGTGCATCCTTTCTTCTGCTTTCATAAGTTTATAGCGTGTTCTTCTAGTAACAACTTCTATTCTATGGTTTAAAAATTCAGTTAAAATATTTTCAAGTGTTAAAAGCTGAGGTCTGCCCCCAACAAGAGCAACCATATTAAAACCAAAAGATGATTCTAATGCAGTAAATTTATAAAGCCTGTTTAATATAACTTCTGCTGATTCGCCTTTTTTAACATCTATTAATATTTTTATACCTTTCATACTTGATACATCTCTAATATCAGTAATGCCAGGTATTTTTTTATCGTTTACAAGTTCAGCAATTTTTTCAACAAGTACAGATTTATTTACCTGATAAGGAATTTCAGTAATAACAATCTGCTCTTTACCGCCTTTAACTTCAACAATTTCTGCCCTTGCTCTAATTCTAATGCTTGCCCTGCCTGTTTTATAAGCATTAATAATATCGCCCTTCCCCATAATTATACCGCTTGTAGGAAAATCAGGTCCTTTAATAATATTAAATAAGCCTTCCTCAGTATAATTTTCTTCATCTATCATATAAAGCAGACCGTCCATAACTTCTGTTAAGTTATGAGGCGGGATATTTGTTGCCATACCAACTGCAATACCTGAAATACCGTTTATTAAAAGGTTAGGTATTTTTGTAGGAAAAACAGTAGGTTCACTCATTGAGCCGTCATAGTTAGGCATAAAATCTACTGTGTTGCAGTCAATATCAGCCATAAGCTCATCACTTATTCTTGCCATTCTAGCCTCAGTATAACGAGAGGCAGCAGCGCTGTCCCCGTCTATTGAGCCAAAGTTACCCTGCCCTATAACAAGCGGATAACGCATAGAGAAATCTTGAGCAAGCCTAACAAGTGCATCATAAATAGCGCTGTCGCCATGTGGGTGAAGTTTACCCATTGTATCCCCAACTATACGGGCAGATTTTTTATTAGGTTTATTATACTGCACACCCATTTCATTCATTGTAAAAAGAACACGTCTGTGAACCGGTTTTAAACCGTCCCTAACATCAGGCAGCGCCCTTCCTGCAATAACACTCATAGCATAGTCAAGATAACTGTTTTTAAGAGTATCTTCAATGCTTACATCTTGAATATTTTTATCTAACATATCACTCATTTATATACACCATTCCTATATATCAAGGTTTCTAACGTTTAATGCGTTCATTTCTATAAATTCACGTCTTGGTCCAACAGTATCACCCATTAATAATGAGAAAAGTTCATCAGCAGCCTCTGCATCTTCAATATTTATTTTATAAAGGCTGCGTTTTTCAGGGTCCATTGTAGTTTCCCAAAGCTGTTCCGGGTTCATTTCACCAAGACCTTTAAACCGTGAAATATCAAGCCCTTTCCTGCCCCTTGTATCTACAAAATTAATTAATGATGAAAGCTTTTCAAATTCCATAGTAGAATTATCTTTTAATGTAATCTTATATGGAGCTTTGCCTATTTCAGAAATATATGAACCTATTCTTCTTAAATCTTTAAAATCACTGCTTAATGCAAGGTGAGTATCTATATAAATTTTTTCATGCTTTTTCTCAAAAACTACTGCATACTTAGAAAACTCCTCATTATATACAGTTTCCACATTTTTATAGTCTTCAAAAGCATTAATACTTTCAAGATATGATTTTAATTTATCAACTTCTTCTTTTGATTCAAATAATTTAGTATCTAAATCTTTATAAGTTGCAAAAGTTTCAACCATTTCTTCATTATAACCTTTTCTAATAAGCTTATCTAAATGTTTTTGATATTTTAAAAGCTGTATAAATAAAGGTTTAGACCTTTCCTGTTTTAAGTTATCCATAGTAAAATCAGAAAGAGCAGAATCAAGTAAAAAGTTTTCAAGTTCATCATCATTTTTAACAAACCTGCTGGACTTTCCTCTTGTTACTTTATATAAAGGTGGATTAGCAAGATATACATACCCTCTTTCTATTAACTCTCTCATGTGGCGGAAGAAAAATGTTAAAAGCAGTGTAGCAATGTGAGCGCCGTCCACATCCGCATCTGTCATTATTATGATTTTATGATAACGAAGTTTTTCAGGGTTAAAAGCATCTTTACCAATCCCTGCACCAAATGCTGTAATCATATTTCTAATTTCCTGAGAAGATAACATCTTATCAAGACGAGCTTTTTCTACGTTTAATATTTTACCTCTTAAAGGAAGAATAGCCTGAAAGTCTGAGTTTCTGCCCTGTTTTGCAGAACCACCCGCAGAGTCCCCCTCAACTATAAATACTTCTGCTTTTGCTGGGTCTTTTTCGTGGCAGTCTGCAAGTTTACCAGGAAGCGAATCTCTTTCTAACGCTGATTTTCTTCTAGTTAATTCTTTTGCTTTCCTTGCAGCCTCTCTTGCCATATATGCCTGCAGTGCTTTTTCAAGTATTTTTTTAACTATTACGCCGTTTTCTTCCATGTAATCCTGCAGGGCTGGGCTGACTATTGATTCAACCGCTGTTTTTGCACTGTTTGAACCAAGTTTAGTTTTTGTCTGGCCTTCAAATACAGGGTCTGTCATTTTTATAGAAAGAACAGCAGACATCCCCTCCCTTATATCCTCACCAGATAAATTGTTTTCCTTAACAAGATTATTTTTAGTAACATAAGAGTTAAAAGCTTTAGTTAATGCAGCCTTAAAACCTGCCTCATGTGTACCGCCTTCTTCTGTATGGATATTATTTACATAAGAGTATATGCTCTCATTATATGAATCATTATAAACAATTGCAACTTCAACAACTATATTGTTTGATTCACCTTTTATATATATAGGGTCATCAAATATTAAATTTTTAGTTTTATTAATGTATTTAACAAAGCTTGGAATACCACCTTCTGCATGAAATTCTTCACTTACATCAAACCTTTCATCAATAAGTTTTATTTTAATGCCACTGTTTAAGTATGCAAGCTCTCTAAACCTTTTAGCAAGTGTTTCATAACTTAATTCTAATGTTTCAAAAATCTGGCCGTCTGGTTTAAAAGTAATTTTAGTACCTGTTTTAGAGCTGTCTCCAATTCTCTGAACATCCCCTGTTGGTTTACCTCTTTCAAAAGACTGGGTAAATATACCGCCGTCCCGCTGAACAACAGCTGTTAAGTTTTCTGATAATGCATTAACTACTGATACACCAACACCATGAAGACCACCTGATGTTTTATAAGAATTTGTATCAAATTTACCACCAGCATGTAATACTGTTAAAACAACCTGCAGAGTAGATACTTTTGCAGTAGGGTGAATACCAACAGGTATTCCACGGCCATCATCTTCAACAGTAACTGAGCCGTCTACATGGAGTATTACTGTAATATTTTTACAATATCCAGCCATAGCCTCATCAATAGAGTTATCAATAACTTCATAAACTAAATGATGAAGACCTCTTACGCCTGTAGAGCCTATATACATACCAGGACGCTGCCTGACTGCCTGCAGACCTTCTAATACTTTAATACTGCTTTCACTGTAATTTTCTGACATAACATTCCCTTATATATTTTATTTTATAAATATAACATTTTCAAAATTAAGCCTAGTATTATCAACACCTGTGTATAAAACCTGTCTGTTATTTGAAAAAATATTTTTTAAAAATAATGCTCTGTTTTTATCAAGAGCCGCCTCAAAATCATCTAAAAGCGTAATTATTTTAATATTTCTGCTTTCCTCTATTATTTTAATAAAACCGTATAAACAAAGCAGTATAAATGTCTTTTTCTGACCAGTTGATGAAAATTTTTCTATAATCTTATTATCAAGACACATTTCTATTTTATCACGATGAACGCCATATAATGACTTTTTCATAAACTTTTCTTTGTTAAGTAAAGATGTGTCTGATATATTAGAAGAATAATTTATAAAAACGTTTTCCATGCTGAAGTCTAAACTGCTGTATATTTCTTTTAGATTTTTATTAACCTCATCAATAATTTTAACCCGTTTACTAGATATTTTATTAGATAGATATACTATTTTTTCATTTAATACATCAAGATAAATAAAATCTGATGTTTCTTTTTCAAACTCTGCCTGTTTTTGAGAAAGAAGTCTGTTGTATTTCTTTATATCATAAATATGTTCTTTATCATAGTAAAAAATAAATCTGTCTATAAAATTGCGTCTGTCCTGCTGGTCTTTTGATAATATGCCAAGCATATCTGGAGTATAGCATGCAACAGGGTGATTATATACATAATCTGCAATATCTTCTATATTCTCACCATTTACTAATGTAGTGCGCTTATCATTAAATAAGCATACTATATCGCTTATGTGAGTTTCTTCTTTTATTTCACTTTCTATTCTAAAAAAACTTTCGTTAAAATTAACTACTGATGATAAAGGCTGCTTTTTAAAACTTCTAAGACCAAATAATATATATACAGCCTCTAATATACTTGTTTTACCAGAGCCATTATCACCAATAAATAATGTTTCCATACCTAATTCATAAAATGAATTAATATGGTTTCTTAAATTAATAAGTTTTAAATTTAAAGCATACATTTATTATATTTTATCAATAGATATAGGAACAACTAAATACCTGTAATTAGTATCATCTGGCGTAATAAGTACAGGTGAACGTTTATCTTTCATCTCTAAAGTAAAATCTTCTGTTTCTATAACGTTTAATATTTCATTAACATGCCTTGCATTTAATATAATTTCAAAAGGCTCAGAATTAAAATCTAATACATCTATCATTTCAGAGCCTTCGCCATATATTGTTTCAAGGCTTGACATTTTAAGTATAGTATTATCAAAATTTAATATAATACCAGGTGTTTCTTCACTTGTAATTGCTGAGACCCTTTTAGATGCCTCTATAAATGATTTTCTGTTTATCTTAGCTTTTATTGGGTAATCATCAGCAAAAAGCCTGTCTATATTTTTAACAAACTTTTCTATTAATTTAGAATAAACTGTAATATTGTCAGCTTTAAAAGATATCTGACGCCTGTCTGTTTCTATTTCAATTAAACCTTTATTTTCAAATACTCTTATTACTTCAGAAATAGTTTTCTTAGGAATATTAACTATAAAATCGTTAGAATATTCTGTATCAAATTTAACTGATGCTATTGCAACCCTTTGCATACCTGTTGCAAATACTTCTAACATATCTCTGTTTATTCTAAACTGTGCACCAGTAAATTCTAATTTTTGAGAATCATTAGGTATGCAAAAAACAGTTCTTTTTAAAACTGTAATTAAATCAGCTGAATTAATTTTTAAATAGAATTCCTGAACAATATCTCCCATTGATGGAAAGTTTTCTGAAGGTATTGTAGAAAGCTTAAATTTAGATTTACCGCATATAACGTTTAATCTTGTATCATCATAATGAAAATCTATTAAAGCACCATCAGGAAGCTCTTTTATAATATCTAAAAGCTTTCTACAGCTGACTGTAATTCTACCTTCCTGCTCAATATTATGTACTTCAAAATTACATGAAAACCCCATTTGATAGTTAGTAGCTTTTATATTTACAGTATTATTTTCTGCTTCCATATAAATGTTTTGAAGAATATCATTTAAACCTTTTGGATTTGTAAAACTATTGGCATACTGTAAGTATTTTAATATGTCTTCTTTTACAACTGAAAAATGCATAGTAACCTCATTAATTATAAGCAGAAATAATTTTGCTTATATATATAAAAGTTTGTTATTGTTATTGAGCTGTGGATAACTCAAACTAAGTCTTAAAATTATATATTTTATAATAAAATTTAGCAATAATAAATTGTTATTAGCTGCAATAATTTTAAAAAAAATGTCATAAAATTTCAAGAAGTTTATTAAAAAAAATAATTATAAACCAAAATATTTTTTAAAATTCCATAAACTTTTTATAATAATAAATGTGTATAATTTTAATAACTATATAAGTTATTGATAATAAAAAATAATTACTTATCAAAAAATGTGGATAACTTTTTAATTAGTGTTATTATCTTTGGAAAACGTTCATTCTGTTTTTCAATTCTTTTAAAGTATTGATTGTATATTCATTATTATTTTTTATTTCATTTTCTATTTTTGTTATAGAGTTTTTAATAGTAGAATGGTCTCTGTTAAAAATAGAGCCTATTGATTTTAATGATGATGGCGTATTTTTATAAATAAGATATATTGCCATATTTCTAGGTGTAACAATATTTACTGCCCTGCTTTTTGACTGCATATCTATAAGTTTTATATTATAATATTCACATACAATTTGAATTATCTCATTAGGGGATAATACTTTGTCCCTTTGCAGAAAAAAGTTTTTAAGCTCGCTTTGGATATAATCAACAGTTATCTCCACATTATAAAGCTGACCCTTAACTACTATAGTATTAATTACACCGAGCAAATCTCTTGTGCTGTCAGATTTTATATTTTCAGCTACAAATTTTACAACATCATTGCTTATATAATACTTATTTATTTTAAGATAGTTTTCTATAATAGCAATTTTTTCATCAATTGATGGTGTTCCTATCTCTACAATTAATCCGCTTTGAAAACGGCTTGAAAGACGTTTATCTAAATCTATTATATCATCAGGCAGTGAGTTAGAAGTTAAAATAATCTGCTTGTCATTACTGTATAGTTTTGAGAAAAGAAAAAAGAATTCATCCATAGTTGCAGGGCCTTTTGAGATGATTTGAACATCATCAAAAAGAAGAACATCTATGGCATCATATTTTTCTTTAAATTCTATCATATGTTTATTCTGTAAAGATTTTACATACTCTTTTAAGAAAAGCTCACCTGTAATACAGAGAATATTTTTTTTAGGAAAGTTTATTCTAATATAGTTGCCTACTGCATGCATAAGGTGTGTTTTTCCAAGACCTACATCACCATGTATGTATATAGGGTTATTAAGACGCTCAAAACCTTTTGCAGCATTCATACATGCTGCATAAGCAAACCTGTTTGATTTACCTGCTACAAATGTTTCAAATGTATAATATTTATTTAATGGAACACTGAAATAATCATTATTAGAAACATGCTTATCACTTATTGTTTCTTCATGATTTTCTGCCTTATTTTCTGCCTTTTCAGTTTCTCTTGCTTTTACACCTTTTAAAGTTATTTTTATATTTGTTTCTATTTGATAAGAATTTTTTAATATGTCTTTAAGATAATCAATATAATGGTCCTCAACCCACATTTTTATATATTTATTAGGTGCTTCTAAAGTAATAGTATTTGCCTCTATTGATACTACCTTTAAATCTTTAATCCACTTTAAGATTTCTTCATCAGTGATTTTTTCTTTGATTTCATTAAAAATATGCTGCCATGATGCTTTCTTATCATTATTAGCCATAAAATATACTCCTTATAATTTAAATGTTAGAAAAACGCAGAAATATCTATCCCAGCAGCATAACCCATTCCCATACTGCTGCTGTTAAATAACTGCACCTGTTTTGATACATAATGATGACCGTCAATAATGAATTCTACATAAGGGCTTATACGCACAATATCTTTAATTGTTAAACTGTATCTAAAACGAGCAGCTATAGTATCTACATAATATTTTTCCTGGTCAGAATAATATACATCTTTTATTAGGTTAGATAATTTATACATATCATTTTCCATTTGAAACTGCAACTGGAATATATTGCTTTTATTTACCCCTAAATTAAGCGAGAATAACACATCTATTACAGGTACATATTCAAACTCAATTGATGAATATTTTAAAAAATCTACCTTAAAATAAGTTAAAGGCAGACCAAATATAACATTTACCCCCGGTTTATTATATTCATATCTTATAACAGGAAGTGGATAGCCGTCTAAAAAATCTCTGCTTGTAGAATATTCTACACCTAGATAAAGCCTTGAATAAAAAGCAGTTGCTCTGCCTTTTATGTTTTCATATTCTGTAACATGCTGAAATATTCTAAAAGCATAAAATACATCAAAATCTATTAAGTTAAGTGAAGTAAATGGTTTATTACTGGAAGAAGTTATCCCAAAACCTGCCCAGTGGCTGCCTGCCTTATATCCATAAGTTAAACCTATATGAGATAAAGTATCTTTACCTAATACCTGCCTGAATTCATAACCAAATTGATGAGGCGTGCTTGTGTGCAGCCCTGAAATATCTATAGTATGGGTATCATAGTTTACAGTATCAAGCCACCTGTATTTAATATCTAAACCTTCATAAGCCTTATATAAAGCATTAGATGCATAAGAATTAAAAGATATAAAAAAAGTAAAAAATAATATAAGTAATTTTTTACTCATTACTATCTTCTACCTGAAAAAGCGTATTTTTTTCTATTTCTATATTTTTTAGAAATAATGGAGCAAACCTTATGCCTGTCCATAATGGTATATTATTTAATATGGCATACTCACATGCATAAGATAAAGGTGAAACATTTTCTAAAACTAACCCTTTTGCATTTTTATAATTATTAAGTTTCGTAATCGGCAGATTATATGCAGCAATTATTTTATCCTGATAATCATCAAGAGTTAAATCTGTTTCCACTTTACCTTTACAGTTAATTCTGTTTAATCCGTATACAGCAAAAGCTTCTGTATCTTTATAACGCAAAATCATATCTTCAGCAATATGGGCAGTATCAGATAAGTCATAAGCATATATTTCAGGCGGCATAAGCTGAACTGCATATCGTTTGTTTCTCCATTTTCTAAAAGCAGTAAGCTCTTTTGTTTCTCCAAATAAAGTGTCAAAAGTTAAACGGCGTATTTCATCATGGTCTAATGAAAAGATTTCACTTTTGTGGTTTAATTTTCCTTTTGATACACCAAGCTCACCAGTTTTCAAAAGTGCCTTATTAGAATTTATAATAAAAGCAGAGGCTGCAATATATAACTCATCTCTTAAATCTAAAAGTTTATGCATATTTTTTACTGCTTTTTTTATTTTTGATTTTCTTGAAAAAAATGGAAGACTTTTTAAATGAATTTTAATGTTTTCCACCTTTTTCTCCACATTAAATTTTACACTTTCATAATCTGATGAAAAATCAAGAAAATCAGGAAGCATCATTTCTTCTTCACTATAAAATATAGAGTTTTCCCTTGTTTTATATATGGCATTAAGAATAAGTGATATATTTTTAAATTTGCTTAAAAGAATAGATAAGTTATTCATAAATTCAATAGTAATATATTCATAAACTATTGCAAACTGAACAGGATAATCATAGAAACTTTTTTCAGTAATATTTTGTAAATTTATTCTAGAAGCTGTAACTTTTAAACTGTCTACTACTTCCTTTATTTCATCATAAGTAACAGGGAAAAATGAACGGTTTAATTTATCCAGCTTAGATATCCCCATTTTTAAAAACAGGTTAGGAGAAAATACTCGTCTGTATAGTGATTTATTAAGCCCTATTGTATGCATCATTTTTTCAAAGGCTGTCATATTTATATAAATTCTGCCATCAACCGGCACAACTGACGGTGATAATGTTTTTAAATTACATGAAACAAAAAGCGGATTTAAAATATCAAGTAAATCATTAAAAATAGAAGTAGTAAAATAAGAACTTACCTGTGGGAAAAATGAGCCAAAATAGCCGCTTGATAAAATAACTTCTTCATCATATATTCTTGATTTACTTTCTGCATATTCTGAAGTTGCAAGAGGGCGTGGTATAGTATAATCACGCATATCATATTTATTATATTCTTCAACTAATTCTGCTTCTTTTATAAAACATTCATCATCTGTTAAAAAAACAGTCATTTTTACGGGGTTTCCTGCAACCCTTTCAGCTTTAAAGAGTGCATCAATTAATATATTATATTCTGCATTATTAAATGAGGGCTTTCCTGAAATATAACGTATATTATCAGAATACTGACCCTTTAATATAATAAATTTAATATCATCTATACAGGCTGTAAAAAAACCAAAGTTATTGTTATAATGTGGGTATATTTTTATATCAGTGCCTTTAATTTCCTCTGGATTAGATTCTTCTGGATTAGTTTCATCTTCTTCATCTTTTTTTATATTATCTAACCCAAATATTTTTAAACCAGCCTGATGAAATTTATCAAGCAGATTATCTTTTACTAATTCATTCATTTATATAAAACCTCTCACTATAACATTTAAATTGAAAGTCAGGATAAATTTATCAAAAATATTTAAAAAAAGCTATTATTTATTAAAATAAAGATAAAAATACAAACCAGACTTTGTTGTTTTTAAAAGTCTGGTGTTATTATTCATAGTATAATTTTTATTCTGCAGTTAAAAGGTCGGCAATTTCCCTGTATCTTTTAGATGTTTCTTTTGAAATATTTTCAGGCAGAACAGGTCCAGGAGCCTGTTTATTCCAGTCAAGAGTTTCAAGATAATTGCGGACAATCTGTTTATCCATACTATCCTGCACCTGACCTGGTTTATATTTATCTGCAAACCAAAATCTTGAAGAATCAGGAGTTAATACTTCATCTATTAATATTACTTCTCCATCATAAAGACCAAACTCTAATTTTGTATCTGCTATAATAATACCTTTTTTAAGTGCATAATCTGCTGCAAATGTATATATTTTTATGGTATAATCGCGCATTTTTTCAGCATATTCTTTACCTACTATATCGCACATTTTTTCAAAGGATATACTTTCATCATGGCCAACATCTGCTTTTGTAGATGGAGTAAATATAGGGTTTGGAAGTTTATCTGCTTCTTTTAAACCGGCAGGAAGTTTTATTCCGCATACTGAACCAGTTTTAAGGTAATCTTTCATACCTGAGCCTGTAATATAGCCGCGGACAACACATTCTGCTAAAAGTGGTTTTGCTTTTTTAACAAGCATACTTCTGCCTTCAAGAATATCTTTATATTTTTGGACACTTTCAGGCATTTCTTCTATATTTGTAGTAATAAGATGATTTTTTATTATATGAGCTGTTTTATTAAACCAGAATTTAGAAAGCTCTGTTAATACTTTTCCTTTACCTTCTATACCTTCAGGCAGTATAACATCAAAAGCTGATAAACGGTCAGTAGATACTATTAATAATTTATCACCTAAATCATAAATATCTCTAACTTTACCCCTGCCTACAAGTTTTAAATCAGGAAACTCTGTTTTCATAACTATATTCATATATTCACCTCGTAAAATATATTGATAATATTTTTCTCCATTAAAATCAAGCTATATAATCACATAAACCACATTTTTACAAAATTATGAAAAAAAAGCAATAAACATGATAAATTAATAAATATTAGATTATTTTTTATGGAAAATTATA
>DXAQ01000139.1 GCA_019116905.1 Candidatus Mucispirillum faecigallinarum
ATATTTTATATATTTATAGGTATATTAAAGAAACAATTTTTAACCAAATAAATAATTAAGAATATGCAGTTAAAATATATAAACCGATAAAAGATATATAAAAATTAAATTTACAAATAAATAAGTTATGATGTAATAATAACTTATTAATAATAAAAATATTTATGAAATATAGTTAAAAAGTATTTAGTAGTTAAAAAATATTTAGTTGTTAAAAAAGCGATTTTACTTATTAATAAAAAAGATTTCCTGATTATTTTCTTTCAGGATTAATTTTTCAGAAGAATTATAAAGAGTATATTTTGAAGAATTATCCTGCCAGCTTGTAAAATTATCACTTGATGTAAGAAACGCATATATTCTGCCAGGTAAAAACATATCTGCTGATTTATTATCATCAGAAAAAACAATAAATGCCTTTAATTCATTAGGATTATTAGAACCTGTTTTCATTAACTGTACAGCTTCTTCATATACTTTAACGCATTTTTCCTTTGCAAAGCTGTATGTATAGCCTGCATTGTTATTGCACCCATGCTCATCTACTTTGCTGAAAAATGATGTGTTAGATAAAAATATAATAATTATAAGCCCAAGCCCAACAAGCACAAGGAAACCAAGCATTAATCCATTAAATGTATTATATGCTTTTTTCCCGTTCATTATTCTGCGTCCGTCATTAATTCATTAACTGCAATTTTAACTGCAAAAGGCAGTCTGCTTAGAGAAGAATTAAAGGCTTCCAGCTCCTTTTTCATATTTTTTTCAAGAAGATGGCCAGTAATATATGCAGGTGATAAATCGTTAATTATTTTAAATACTGCGCCCATTGATTTCCAGTAATGAAAAGCATCAGGCAGCGGCTCTGTTTCCAGGGTATTTGGTGAAATAATTATAGTTTTATCATTATGAGCATCTATTAGAAGATTATCAAAATCAATAATAATATCGCTGTATATATCTTTTGAGCTGCCCTTTAAAAGAATATAATTTTTTGAGGGAGAAAAAGGAGTATCTTTTTCAAACCCTTCTATGTCAACTATATAGTCAGATTGTTCTGCACTGTATACTAAAAGTTTAATACAGTCATCATAAACAGAAAACCTGTAACCACTTAAAAATATACGGTAATTCATGAAATTGCTCCCTGACTGCATAAAACTTTGCAGGCTAAACATCCATTACACATTGCACTGTCTATTAATATATTGTTAGATGAAAGATATATTGCAGGACATAATGTTTTTTGGAAAACTTCGCATTTATCATTGTGCTGCATACAGTTACATTTTTTTAGTTTAACTTTTACTTTTGAATAATGTTTTATGTTATTGCAACTGTATGGGTAAAGTATATTTTTAGTTTTAGTAAGTTTTTTAGGGTGTCTGATTGATGAAAAACCATCAATTTTTGATATACCGCTGTCATTAAGCAGAATAACTCTGCCTCTTTTATTAATAAATTTATTGTAGTGAGATTTATAAGAAGACGCACTGCCAATAAAAAGGGTTGATGGACGTATTTCACTTGATATTATGCCCATGTAACCATCTATGCTGATATAATTAAGCTCTGGAAAAGCTTTTAAAACACCTTTGCATGTGATATCAGTAAAAATAATAGTATCTTTTTCTACACCGCGGGCAAAAATATTAATAAAAGGACAGCCAGGGCATAAAAGGTTACTTATTTCAGGTAGAGTTTTATCTTCTATTTCAGGAAAACTTATTTCTATATTGTAGTTATTAAAGAAAAAACTTTCTAATAATTCTTTTTCAGATTTATATACGCTAACTTTTAATGTATTTTTATCAAAGCTTTGTTTCCATTCATTAAGTTTTTCTGAGATTATTTCAGGTACAAAAAAATCAGGGAAAAAGCCTTTATCTTGTAAAGATATTATTGTATGAGCAGCTTTATCATCAGGAAGTGCCTGCAAAAGCATATTATATATTGATTTATATGTTTCAAATAATTCTTCACTTGAAATGCTTTGTTTAAATGTTGAAGCGCTGATAAATGGAGAAATCCTGCCTAAATCATTATTTGCTCTTTCAAAATCAGTATAATTATTAGATGCATTATGAGTAATCACAACAGTAACAGGTATTTTATGCTCAACAGAAATTTTTAAAGCAAGAGTAAGCCTGTCAGATATATCTGCTGCATTTTTAACAATTATTACAGGCGTGCTTATACGTTTTGGCAGAGTATGAGTTATAAAAAGACACTCTGCACGCAGCGGCTTTGTAATCTCAAAAAATGGCAGGTCTGTAAAAATACCTAAAGCTTTACTGCCAATCACTGCAGATGAATACAGGAAGTCAACAGCATCAACACTATCACAGTAATTTTGTGATGTTTCAAGCCCAAACTTGTTACAACTATCGCTGTAAACAGCTGTAAAATTGTAACGGTCTAAAATATTTTGAATTATTTCTTTACTATTTCTAATATCCATACAGAAATACTTATAATATGATATAAAATAATTTTCAATCTATTTTTAATATTTTTTAAAATTTTTTTTTAACTTTATTTGTATGTTATATTTTTTACATAAAATATGCTGTTTATAATGATATTTCATTGATTTATTTAAAAATATGGTTTATAAAAATAATCTTAAAATAAAATTTATTTATGGAGATAAAATATGTCATCTCTTATGGGCAATTACGGCAGATTTAAAGTTTCTTTTGCTTATGGTAATGGAGCAAAGCTTTATACTGAAAATAATGAAGAATATCTTGATTTTGCATCTGGTATTTCTGTTACAAACTTAGGGCATAATTTTAAACCTGTAACAGATGCAGTAAGCTCTCAGGCTGCAAAAGTTATTCACACTTCCAACCTTTATGAAATACCTTTACAGGAAGAACTTGCTGATTTAATTATTAAAAACAGTTTTAAAGGGCAGGTATTTTTTTGTAATTCTGGTGCTGAATCAAACGAGGCTGCTATTAAACTTGCCCGTCTTTATGGCAATACTGTTCATCATGGTAAAAAATATAAAATAATATCAATGTATAACTCTTTCCACGGTAGAACTTATGCAACAATGGGTGCAACAGCTCAGGAAAAAATCCAAAAAGGGTTTACTCCTATGCCTGCATATAACCAGTATATACCATTTAATAATATAGATGCACTTCATCAGGCGCTGGCATTAAATGATGTATGCGCCATTATGCTGGAACTTTTTCAAGGGGAAGGCGGCGTTATGCCAATTGATGTGGAATTTTTAAAAGAAGTTCGCAGAGTATGTGATGAACATGATATATTAATGATTTTAGACGAAGTGCAGACAGGTTATGGCAGAACAGGCTTTTTATTTGGTTATCAGCTTTTTGGTATTGAGCCAGATATTATGACACTTTCAAAATCTATTGCCAATGGTCTTCCAATGGGTGCAGTTGTAGCGAAAGAAAAGGTTTCATCTTTATTTACACCAGGCACACATGGCTCTACATTTGGCGGCAACCCACTTGCCAGTGCTGCAGCATGTGCTGTTATTAAGGAAATGACAAAAGAAGGCTTTTTACAGTCAGTGAAAGAAAAGGGAAATATATTAAAAGAATATTTAGAAAAGAATTTACCAAAAGAATGTACAATAAAAGGAGCAGGTCTTTTAAGAGGAGTTAAAACTCCATACCAGCCAAAAGATGTGGCAGAAGCATGCTTAAAAAATCATTTACTTATTGTACCTGCTGGTAATAATTCTGTCCGCCTTTATCCGCCATTAAATATTAGCAATGATGACTTATTAAAAGGTGCAGAAATATTTGTAACTACAATTAAGGAGCTTGGTAAATAAATATGATTAATCCACGTCATTTTTTAACATTATTAGATAGAACACCTGAGGAGCTGCAGACATTAATAAATACAGCAATCAGGTTAAAAGATGAAAGAAATAAAGGTATAAGGCATAAAGAGCTGGAAGGCAAAACTCTTGCTATGATTTTTGAAAAATCATCTACAAGAACGCGTATTAGTTTTGAAACAGCTATGAACGAACTTGGTGGATATCCTATGTTTTTAAGCAGCAGGGATATACAGCTTGGCAGAGGTGAAACAATAAAAGATACTGCACGAGTTATGAGCAGATACGTTCATGGTATAATGATTAGAACTTTTGGTCATGAAAGAGTGGAAGAACTTGCAGAATATTCATCAGTACCAGTAATTAATGCTTTAACAGACAGCTTTCATCCTTGTCAGATTATGGCAGATATGATGACAATGCAGGAAAAGTTTGGAAAAATAAAAGGGCTTAAAGTTGCATATATTGGGGACGGCAATAATATGGCTCAATCATGGATAAATGGTGCTGCCCAAATGGGTTTCCATATAGCAGTAGCCTCTCCAAAAGGTTATCTTCCAGATTATACTGTTGTTGAAAATGCTAAAAAATATGCAGCTGTTAACGGCGGAACAATAACTATGACTCACGACCCAAAAGAAGCAGTAGAAAATGCAAATGTTGTTTATACTGACGTTTGGGCAAGTATGGGTCAGGAAGAAGAAAGTGAAAAGCGTATAAAAGATTTTCAAGGTTATCAGGTTAATTCTGCGTTGATGGCTTTGGCTTGTAAAGATGCAGTATTTATGCACTGCCTGCCTGCTCACCGTGGCGAAGAAGTAAGCGAAGAAGTGCTTGAAAGTAAAGCCTCTGTTATTTTTGATGAGGCAGAAAATAGATTACACGTTCAAAAAGCTATATTAATAGACTGTATTGGAGGAATATAAAATGGCAAAAGAAAAAGTATTACTTGCATATTCAGGTGGTTTAGATACATCTGTAATTTTAAAATGGCTTACATTAAAAGGTTATGAAGTAGTTGCATACGTTGGTAATGTTGGTCAGGAAGCAGACTGGGACACTATAAAAGATAAAGCACGTAAATCAGGTGCCTGCGAAGTGATTGTAGATGATTTAAGGGAAGAATTTGTTAAAGATTTCGTTTTCCCAGCAGTTGCATTTAACGCTCTTTATGAAGGCAGATATTATTTAGGCACATCTCTTGCCCGCCCAGTGATTGCAAAAGGTATGGTAGAGGCTGCTAAAAAAACAGGCTGTTCTTATTTTGCACATGGTGCAACAGGTAAAGGTAACGACCAGGTTCGTTTTGAATTAACTGCTGCAGCTCTTGCTCCTGAATTAAAAGTTATTGCTCCTTGGAGAGATGAAGAATTTTTCTCTGTAATTAAAGGCAGGAAAGAAGCTATGGAGTTTGCTGCAAAATATGATATTCCTGTTAAAGCTACTGCATCTAAACCATGGTCAAGTGATGATAATGCACTGCATATTTCTTTTGAAGCTGGTATTTTAGAAGACCCTGCAGTATGTCCTCCTGCTGATATGTTTGAATACAGTAAAAGTCCAAAAGATGCACCAGATAAAGCTACTGTTATAGAAATAGAGTTTGAAAAAGGTATGGCTGTTAAATTAAACGGCGAAAAATTAACTCCATATAATATGCTTATGGCGTTAAATAAATTAGGCGGCGAAAATGGTATCGGCAGAGTTGATATGGTAGAAAGTCGCTATGTAGGTATGAAATCAAGAGGGGTTTATGAAACTCCAGGTGCTGCAATTATTATGGCAGCTCACAGAGATTTAGAAGGTCTTACTCTTGACGGCAGCGTTATTAACTTAAAAGAAACTTTAATGCCTAGATTTGCTACACTTGTTTATAATGGCTACTGGTTCTCTAATGAAATGGACTGCCTGCGTGCTTTACTTGATAAATCTCAAGAATATGTTACAGGCAAGGTAAAACTTGAATTATATAAAGGCAACGTTACATGTATTGGCAGAAGTTCAGAATACTCATTATATAATATGGCAATAGCATCTATGGAAGATGATGGCGGCGCATATAACCAAAGCGATGCAACAGGTTTTATCAGACTTCATTCTTTACCATTAAAAATGCATGCTGCCCGCAAAAAATAAGGAGAAGATATGTATTTTCAAGATGTAATAATGAATTTACAGCGTTACTGGGCAGACCAGGGTTGTATAGTTTACCAGCCTTATGACAATGAAGTTGGGGCAGGTACATTTAACCCTGCTACATTTTTAATGTGTTTAGGTCCAGAGCCATGGAAAGCATGTTACGTAGAGCCAAGCAGACGACCAACTGACGGCAGATACGGCGAAAACCCTAACAGGCTGCAGCATTACTATCAGTTTCAGGTGCTTTTAAAACCATCTCCTGATAACATACAGGAGCTTTATTTAAAAAGCCTTGAAGCTTTGGGCATTAATATATTAGACCACGATATAAGGTTTGTAGAAGATGACTGGGAATCTCCAACCCTTGGTGCGTGGGGTTTAGGCTGGGAAGTATGGCTTGATGGTATGGAAATAACTCAGTTTACTTATTTCCAGCAGGCAGGCGGTATTGATTTAAAACCAGTATCTGGGGAAATCACTTACGGCTTAGAGCGTATTACTATGTATTTACAGCAGGTGGAATCTGTTTTTGATATTAAATGGAACGATAAAATTACTTATGGTGATGTTTATCATCAAAATGAAGTGCAGTTTTCTAAATTTAATTTTGAAGTGGCAGATGTACCAACTCTTTTTAATCTTTTTGAAACTTATGAAAAAGAGTGCGTAAGAATTGCAGAAATGGGACTTCCGCTTCCTGCTTATGACTACTGCTTAAAATGCAGCCATACATTTAATCTGCTTGATGCAAGAAGTGCCATATCTGTTACAGAAAGAACAAGTTATATAGCGCGTGTTAGAGCACTTGCAAAAATATGTGCTGAAAAATTTGTAGAAACAAGGCAGGCTATGGGCTTTCCACTTTTAAATAAATAAAGATTTCATATTTTCCTGCTCAGAATTATAGTAGATTATATTATTCTTCTGAGCAGGCAGCTCCACTTTGCTGTCAATTTATTCTGATTATGATAAAATTATGAATATTATATAAAACTTATAATTTTTAAGTATTTCTATAAACTCCTATTAAATCAATATCATTTTAAAATATTATACAAAACAGGCTTTAATGTTACCTGAAAATTTAACAAAATTATTTCTTTTGTTAATATTTAATATTATAATATACATGTATTAACGGAGGTTACATGAAAAAAATTAATATTTTATTTTTAATAATACTTTCAGTATTATTAACTGCCTGTGGGGATGGCAGTAAATCAAATGGCAGCGCAGGTAATATTGTGCCAGCTATACAGAATTATGTTTCATTTGCAAATAAAACGTATAATATAACTTATGGCAGTGAAATTAAACTTGAATATAAAATATCCCAGAATAATATTCCTGTAACATTTATGTCTGGTAATGAAGACGTAGTATTAGTAACAAGTGAAGGAGTAGTAAAGGGCATAAAAACAGGCAGTGCCGAAGTTACTATTGAGGCAGTTTTTCCTGACGGTATAAAAAAGGATACATGCACAATAAATGTAGATGATATTGAAATAAGCTATTTAGGATATGCTGAGCAGTCAATTATTTTAGAAGAAAATGCATCAGTTACTCCTGAATTAATAATTCTGCCGGAAGAAGCAAAAAATAAAAACATTACTTTCCAATCAGACAATCAGGATAGTGTTATTGTAGATAACAGCGGTAAAATAACTGGTATAAAAGCAGGCAGTGCAGTTATAACAGCAGTATATGGTGATAAAAAAGCAGCTGTAAATGTTACTGTTAAAAGCAGTGTAGTAAATGTAGGAAGTATAAGCCTTGATGTTTCAAATAAAGAAATGCAGCAGGGGGAAAGTTTTATATTAAATGCAGTAGTCAGCCCAGATAATGCAGATAATAAAAATGTAAAATTTTCAAGCAGTAATAAAAATATTGCATCAGTAAGCCCTGATGGAACAGTTACTGCGCAAAATGCTGGTCATGCAGTTATTACAGCAGAAACAGAAGACGGCGGTTATAAAGCAGAGTGTCAAATTACAGTAATAGAAACATCAACTTTGCTTACAAGTTTAACTGTTGAAAATAATAAGTTTGATTTCCCATTATTAAAAGGAAGTTCATTATTTATAAATATAACAGCAGAACCTGCCGTATCAAAATATCCTAATTTATCAGTTACATCAACAAGCGATGCAGTATCAGTAAGCGTTGTAGATAGAAATATGATTTTAGTAGAAGCTAAAAAGCAGGGTTATGCAGCAGATATTGAAATAAAAGCAGAAAACTGCGGATATACTGATGAAAATGATATTTTAGACCACTGCACAGATTTTTTAAGAGTATATACTTATGATAATGAAACAGTAAATAATGTGGAACATTTATCAACTGTAGAGCCTTATAATATATTACAGGAAGACGGCAGAAATTTTCCTATATATGTAGTTAATGATAATACTGTACTTAACCCATTAGCAGCAGTAAGGATAAACCCAGCAAATGCAGCAGTACCTAGTGATGACTGGGATATTACTACTCCAAAGGTTGGAGATAACGATGAAATTTTATTTAAAAGTGGTGATAAAATACGTATTCAGGGTATAGGCAGGGCTGTTATAAATGTTGGTATATTAAACAGCAGCATAAAGCCAGTTACTTTTGATATAAATGTTGTGCAGGATGAGAATTCTATTCCAGAAGTTTATAAAAACTGCCCTGTAACATCTATTACTATTGATGATAAGTAAAATTTAAAAGCTTATTTATCAACTCTTGGAGAAATAAGGGAAGTTACTGCTAAAGTTGTAACAGAAGATAAATGCCAGGGCATAAAAGTATATGATTACAGCATAACATCAAGTAATAAAAATGTGGTAGATATAATAGATAATTATGCCTATGCAAAAGGAAAAGGTAAAGCAGTAATTACTGTTACATCAAACAGTATGTTTTCAACAAATGGAGATAATATTACAGATTCTTTTGAAGTGGAAATAAAATAGTATAGAAAATATTTAAAATAATAAATTCTTTGCCTGAGAAATCAGGCAAAGAAACTATTTATAATTAATTATTATGCTGCAGTTTAACAGAGCAGAACTCACCACACATGGCACATTCTGCTTTATCTTTATGATTTCCTCGTCTTTCGTCTATAACATCTTTATCAAGTGCATATTTTTTCATACCCTGCCAGTCAAGTTTTTGGCGCATTATAGACATATTATTCTGCATATCAACTGCATATTTTCTTTTTAATGCAGTATCGCCTGCCATAGCAGCAATTTTACTTGCCATAACACCATTATGCACATCTTCCTTGTTAGGCAGTGTTAAGTGTTCTGCAGGAGTTAAGTAGCAGAGAAAATCAGCACCAGCAACACATGCAGCAGCAGCTCCAATCGCTCCAGCTATATGGTCATATCCTGGGCTGTTATCTATTACTAATGGACCTAAAATATATAAAGGCGCATTATTTGTAAGTCTTTTTATTGTTTTGACCTGACTTTCTACTGCATCAAGGCTTACATGGCCTGGTCCTTCAATCATAACCTGCACACCTTTTTCCTGTGCCGCTTTTGCCTGCATACCTAAAACAGAAACTTCATAAAACTGTGGGAAATCTCCAGCATCAAAAGTTGCACCAGGGCGCAGGCTGTCCCCTAATGATAAAGTAACATTATATTTTTTAGCAATATTAATAATTCTGTCAAATTCAGTTAGAAGTGGATTTTCTTTTTTATTTTTTAATACCCACCTGCTAATCATTGAGCCGCCGCGGGAAACTACCCCTAATATTCTGTTTTTTTCTGCAAAGGCTGCCGCTTCTTCAGTAATGCCTGTATGGATTGTCATAAAATCAACACCCATTTCAGCCTGTTTTTCTATTTCTTCAAAAACTTCTTCAAAATCAAGCTGTTCTATAGTTTTACCTTTATCAGTATTTCTTTTTGCAGCAGCATAAAGAGGCACTGTGCCTATTGGAAGGCTTGATGATGATATCAAATCTTTTCTAATATTATCTAAATCGCCTCCAATAGATAAATCCATATATGTATCTGCCCCAGCTTTTTCAAGAACTTGTAATTTTTCCATTTCTTCTGCATGGGAGCAGATAAGTGGGGATGTGCCTATATTTGCATTAACTTTTATTTTTGCAGGCTGGCCAATAAGCACTGGCTTTACATTTTTATGGTTAATATTTGCCAGTAAAACCATTGTGCCATTATTTATGCCCTCTGTTATTACTTCTTTTGAGATAAACTCATTTTTTACTAAGTTTTCAATATTTGCATTAAATAATGCATGTAAATTTTGATTTTTTGATAACATATACACCTTAATTATCTTTCTCTCTAATTTCTACACGCCTTATTTTACCACTGATAGTTTTAGGCAGTTTATCAACAATTTCAACTATCCTAGGATATTTATATGGTGCAGTAGTTTTTTTCACATATTCTTGAATATCTTTAATCATTTCTTCATGATTGCAGTTTTTATATTCATCAGCAAGCACAACAGTTGCTTTTATTACCTGACCTCTTAATTCATCAGGCGCAGCAGTAACGGCACATTCTACTATTGCTTTATGTGTCATTAATACGCTTTCTACTTCAAATGGGCTTATTCTGTAGCCTGAGCTTTTAATAATATCATCAGCTCTGCCAACAAACCAGAAATAGCCGTCTTTATCACGCCATGCAATATCGCCAGTATGATATATATTATTATTCCATACAGCTTTTGTTCTTTCTTTATCTTTATAATATTCTTTAAAAAGCCCCAGTGGTTTCTTTTTATCTGTTCTTATAATAATCTGGCCATGTTCGCCAACTTCTGCGCTTTTACCTTCGCTTGTAATAATGTCTACATCATACTGAGGGTTAGGCAGCCCCATAGAGCCAGGTTTTGGCTCAACCCAAGGCAGAGTAACAACTGTTAGTGTTGTTTCTGTCTGGCCAAAACCTTCTCTTAACTTTATGCCTGTCATTTCATAAAATGTATCATAAACAGCAGGGTTTAAGGCTTCACCTGCAATAGTACACCATTTTAATGATGAAAGGTCTGTATTCATAATATCTTCTCTGATTAAGAAACGAAATACAGTAGGCGGCGCGCAAAAAGAAGTTATTTTATATTTTTCAATAGCTTTTAATATTTCAGCAGGAGTAAATTTTTCATGGTCGTATACAAAAATATTAGCGCCTGCTATCCACTGGCCGTAAAGTTTACCCCATACAGCTTTACCCCAGCCTGTATCTGAAATAGTTAAGTGCAGGCTGTTTTCATCAAGATTATGCCAGTATTTACCTGTTATAATATGGCCTAACGGGTACAGGAAATCGTGTGCTGCCATCTTTGGGTTGGCAGTTGTGCCTGATGTAAAATAAATAAGTGATATATCATCATTATTATTTACATGGTCAGGTCGCACAAATTCTGGTGCCTCATTTATTCCTTTATGGAAATCTTCCCAGCCTTCTGGTATTTCTGGTCCAATAGAAACAGTGTGCTTTAATGTAGGAGATGCTGGTTTAGCTTTATTAACATGTTCAATAATGTTTTTATCGCCACATGCAACAATCATCTTTACATCAGCAGCATTGTTTCTGTAAACAATATCTTTATCAGTTAACAGGTGGGTGGCAGGTATTGCAATAGCTCCAAGTTTATGAAGCCCAAGCATAGAAAACCAAAACTCAAACCTGCGTTTAAGTATCAGCATAACAGTATCACCTTTTTTAATGCCAAGTTTAGCAAAAAAAGATGCTGTCAAATCTGAAAACTTTTTAAAATCGGCAAATGTAAAATCAATAAGTCTGCCTTCATCATTAGTCCAAAGCATAGCCTTTTTTTCAGGCTCTTTTTCAGCCCATGCATCTACTACATCATAAGCAAAATTAAAATTTTCTGGCACATTTACTGCATAATTTTCTGCAAAATCTTTTTGCGAAGTAAATGTTATTTGTTTTAAAAATTTTTTAAGCATTTTCCTCTTCTTCTATATAAATTAGTAGTATAAAAATAATATAACTGTTTTATCTTTCTTTCAAGTAAATTTTTTGACCTAGGCTATTTTTTTATTTTGGATAATATATTTCTGCCTTTATTTTTAATCATATATTTAAATATGAAGAAAATTTGTAAATAAATATTATATATATTGAATATTCAACGCCTTTTAAATAAGATAATATCAGTATAAAATACAAAACCTATAAGGAGAATATAATGAATACAGTTACATTTCAAGGCAATCTTCTTCATTTAGAAGGTGAAATGCCTGCACTTAATTCTAAAATAAAAGATTTTAAATTATTAGCAAACGATTTATCTACTAAAACTCAAGACGATTATAAAGGCAAAGTATTAGTTCTTGTTGCAGTGCCATCACTTGATACTGGCGTATGTGATATGGAAGTTAGAAAATTTAATGAAAAAGCAGCCTCTTTATCAGATGATGTTCGCATTGTTGCAGTAAGCCTTGATTTACCATTTGCACAAGGCAGGTGGTGCGGTGCTGCTGGTGTGAAAAATGTGGAAACATTATCAGACCATTACAGCGCAGAGTTTGGCAAAAATTATGGTATATTAATTAAAGAATTAAGACTGCTTGCAAGAAGTATATTTGTATATGATAAATCAGGCAGTTTAGTATATTCTGAGCTTGTGCCGGAAGTTACTCATGAACCAAACTATGATGCAGCATTAGAAGCTGTTAAAAAAGCATTATAATAAAAAGTTATTATTAATAAATATAAGCCTGCCATATATATTATGGCAGGCTTTTTTATATTTATTGCAGTATAATTTTATATTTATTATCTTACTGCTTAATAATCAATATTTGTAACTATATTATTGAATATTTCTTGCTGCTTTTTATATCAGAAAAATTATATTAGGAGAGTTTAATATTCAAAATAATAATATTCTCCAAGATTTCTATTTTCAATAACTTTAGTTCAAAAATTATAAATATAATATATAAATTCATTTTTATTATAATATTAATTTGTTCATATAAAAAGAAAAAAATAAGTTATTTTTATAAGGGTATAAATAATAGCATAAAAACTCTACATTCCATACCAAAATGGCAGATTATTTTCTAATGGAGAACCATTAAACATATTAAGTGTATTTAAATAATGTGATATATGCCAACTATTAATATTTTGATTAAAATTAGATGCGTTATTAAACATATTATCCATATTTTCAACATTTGATACATTCCATAAACCAATATATTGATTAAAGCTTGCAGCCCCAGCAAACATTTTACGCATATTTATAACATTAGACACATTCCATGCACTTATATCCCCATTAAAGTTATGAGCATTTTCAAACATACTTTCCATATATATCACATTAGAAACATTCCATGCGCTTATATCTCCATTAAAGTTATGAGCCATTTCAAACATACTTTCCATATATATTACATTAGAAACATTCCAGTTATTTAAATTTTGATTGAAACTTATGGCTTTTTTAAACATACTGTTCATATCTTTTACATTTGAAACGTTCCATGCGCTAATATCTTTATTAAATCTGTATGCACTAGCAAACATACCTCTCATACTTTTCACATTAGACACGTCCCAAGAGCCTATATTTTAGTTAAATTTTTCAGCCTCTGAAAACATACTTCTCATATTCTCTACATTTGAAACATCCCATGAGCTTATATCTTGATTAAATTCTTTTGCGCCATAAAACATTTTTTCCATATTTTTCACATTTGATACGTCCCATGATTCAATACCGCTGAAATCACTTCGTTTGCTTTCCATAAATAAAGCACTCATATCTGTTATTTTGCTTGTATCAATATTCCCTAATTTTACCCTGTTATTATTAACTAATAATATTAATGCTTCCTTTGTATTTGGTTTATATTTAGGCTGTATAATTTGTGTTATATAAAAACCAAGTAATGTTAAAACTAATAATGATAAAGCTAACCCTAGAATATATGATTTTTTCATACTTTTCCTCAACATATATATTATAATATAATAATATTCTAGTATATTATTATATTTTTAGTCAATTATTTTTAAATTTGTTATTATTTTGGACAAAATGTATTTTTTTGTTTTATTTAAAAACTTTTTTGTGTTACAAGAAATCATTTAGTATATAATGATTAAAAGGTTAGAAATGAAATACATATATACTGTTTTAATAATGCTTATATTTTCAGGCTGTGTTCATACTTTAACTGATGATGAAATAAAATCATCATATAATCTGCCTGATAATTTTAGAAATAAATCTTATATTGATGATTTAAACAGCAGCAAGGTTACATTATCTTATAAAGACCCTGTTGCAGAGATTAAATCAATGCTGCCAGATAACAGTTTTATTTCTATTTTAGATACTGCATCTCAGGAAAATCCAGATTTATTATCATTACTTTCTAAAATCAGGCAGGCACGTTATCAGGTAAAAAGTGCCACAGGTGCTATGATTCCTAAAGTTTCAGGCTCTCTTGGTTATGATTATTCAGAAAGTAAAAATGATTTAACTGGTGGTCTTAATTTATCATGGGAAGTAGATATTTACGGCAAGCTTGATGCACTTCGCAGGTCTAAAAAAGAATTAGTAAAATATGCAGAAGAAAATTACGTTAACGGGCAGGTTACACTTGCTGCAGATACTGCAACTTATTATTTTTCTATTAGAAAGGCTGCGGCACAGCTTGTTTTTGCAAATAAAATGCTTGAAAATTATAAAACTATACTTGATATTTATACTCAAATGAGAAGTGCAGGGCTTGTTGATGAATCTGCCTATATTGAAACTACTATGGATTATTTAAATGGTCAGAATAATGTGCAGAAATATCAGTTTGAAGTAGAGCAGAATAAAAATGCTCTTTATGCTTTAATTAATAATAAAGAAATAAATATTACAACAGATATGATTTATGATACTACCTTTGCACCAGCCATACCAAAGCTTAATGATGTACCTGTGCAGGCTATTTTAAACAGACCTGATGTGCGTGCATCAGTATACACATTAAACAGTGAACTTTATAACCATTATAATAAAAAAATGGCACTTTTACCAAGTCTTTCTTTAAGCGGAAGTATATCTCAGCTTTTAGCATCTCCTACAGGAATAGGCGATTTAATATGGAGTATAGGGGCATCTCTTGCAGCACCGATTTTAAACAGGCAGGAATTATATGCTCAGCTTAAAATACAGGAAGAAACAGTTAAACAGGCAGAATTTTCTCTGCAAAAATCAATAAATACAGCTGTTAAAGATATAGAAGATGCTAGTTTTGGTATGTCTTCATCAAATAAGTCATACAGTAATACAAAAGATATTTTAGAAAATGCGAAAATATCTATGGATATATTAGAATCTAACTGGAAAGCAGGGCTTATAGATGATGTGGAGTATTTAAAAGCACAAAACGATTTTTTAACTACTTATATATCTTTTTATACTGCATGGTATGAAAATATATCATCATCAATAATGCTTTATAAAGCTTTTGGCGGCAGTTTTTCTGCCAAAAAAGGCTAGTGGAGAATATTATGATTACTACTGAAGAAATGTATAAAACACTTCGTCCGAAAAGAACTAAAAAATCAATTATAATGACGGCAGTTATTATTTTACTTATTATTTCTGCCATTTTATACTATGTATTTAGGGATAAAGGTCCTGCATATATTTATACAACAGAAAAAGTGCATACAGGCAATGTGGCATCACTTGTCAGTGCAACAGGCACAATCTCTGCAACTAATGAAGTATTAATAGGCAGTGAGGTTTCAGGTACTATTTCTGCTGTATTTGTAGAAGAAAATGATGAAGTTAAAAAAGGCGATATATTAGCTATTATTAATCCAGATACAATAAACCAAAATATTGCAAAATATGAAGCTCAGTTAAATTCTGCCAGAGCTACACTTAATTCATCAAAAGTGCAGTATAATAATAAAAAAGTAAATTATGACAGGTTAAAACAGGTTTACGATGTTACAGGTGGCAAATCACCTTCTAAAACTGATTTAGATAATGCAGAAATGGAGTTAAATACTGCAAAAGCCGATGTTTTAGTTAAAGAGGCATCTATTTTAGAAGTGGAAACAAACTTAAACAGTGCAAAAATTGATTTAAAAAATTCAATTATTACAAGCCCTATTGACGGCGTTGTTTTAACAAGAAGTATTGATGCAGGTCAGACTGTAGCAGCATCATTTTCTACACCAGAACTTTTTGTAATTGCAGAAAATTTAGAGAAAATGAAATTGGTTGTAAATGTATCAGAAGCAGATGTAGGCAAGGTAAAAGAAAACCAAAAAGTCCGCTTTACTGTTGATACTTTTCCTGATGATGAGTTTGTATCAACAATATACAGGGTAAATAAAGGTTCTACAGAATCAGATGATAATATTGTAAGCTATGAAACAACAATTTATATAGATAATAAAGATTTAAAACTTCGTTCAGGTATGAGCGCCACAGCAGATATTGAAACAGACAGCGCAGAAAATGCTATGCTTATACCTGTTGCAGCCTTATTTTTCCAGCCTATTGTGGAAGATACATCAGAGGCAGGCAAACGTCCAGCTATGCTGCAGGGGCCTCCTGGAAGAAGACCAAAAGCAGCAAGTCATGTAAATACTGATGTATCAAAAAATGCAGAAGTTTATGTATTAGTAAATGGAGCTCCTGAAATCAGGCATATAGTAACAGGTGTAAGCGACGGCAAAAATGTGCAGGTGCTTGAGGGCTTAACTTCTGATGATAATATTATTACAAGTATGAAAAGAAGAATATGAGCGAGTTTATAAAGTTAAGAAATATAGTTAAAGTTTATGGCAGCGGTGAAAATGCTTTTCTTGCATTAAAGGGTATTGATTTAGATATTAATGCTGGAGAGTTTGTGGCATTAATGGGGCCTTCAGGCAGTGGAAAATCTACTATGGCAAATATTTTAGGCTGTCTTGATAAGGCAACAAAAGGAACGTATATATTTAACGGTGTTGATGTATTTGCATTAAATAGAAACGAAACTGCACTTTTACGCAGAAACTATATTGGGTTTATTTTTCAAGGCTTTAATCTGCTTGCAAGAACTACTGCACTTGAAAATGTGGAACTGCCCCTTTTATATAGAGGAGTGCCAAAAAAACAAAGGCGTGAAAAAGCAAGGCAGGCTTTAGAAATGGTAGGGCTTCTTGACTGGGAAAAGCATACAAGTGCCCAGCTTTCAGGTGGTCAGCAGCAGCGGGT
>DXAQ01000140.1 GCA_019116905.1 Candidatus Mucispirillum faecigallinarum
AGTGGTAAGGCAGCGGGTTTTGGTCCCGCCATCCGGAGGTTCGAATCCTTCTGCCCCAGCCATTTTTTTATCTATTTTTCATATTCAGGGTCAAAATTATGCACTCGAAAACAGATATTAAAACTTTAATCATTAAAATAGGTAGTTCTATTTTATCAGGTAATGACCTTGGGTTAAATACCGCACGAATTGCATCCCTTGTTTATCACATTGCAAAATTAAAAAAAACTATTCCAAATATTATTATTGTATCTTCTGGTGCTGTTGCTTCAGGGTTTAAGCTTTTAGGTTTTCCATCTCGTCCAAAAGATATAGTTGATAAGCAGGCATCAGCTGCTGTTGGGCAGGCTCGTCTTATATGGACGTATGAACAGGCTTTTGCTCAGTATAATATTAATGTAGCTCAGGTGCTGCTGACAAAAGATGATTTATCCAACAGGAAAAGGTATCTTCATGCACGTTCTGCGTTAAAGCGTCTTTTAGAACTTGGGGTTATTCCTATTATTAATGAAAATGATACGATTATTGTTGATGAATTAAAATATATAGAATCTTTTGGAGATAATGATAATCTTGGTGCACTTGTGGCAGGTATTGTTGATGGTGATTTACTGCTTATTTTATCAGATGTGGAAGGGCTTTATACGGCAGACCCTGCAAAAGATAAAAATGCATCTATTATCCATAAAGTAGAGTATATTAATGATGATATAATGGACAGCGCAGGCGGCAGCATATCTTCTGTTGGCACAGGCGGTATGAAATCAAAAATACAGGCAGCAAAAAAAGCTTTGGAAGCAGGCTGTGAAGTAGCAATTATTAGAGGAATGGAACCTGAAAATATTGAAAGGTTTTTTAAAGAAGATAATGTAGGCACATATTTTTATCAAAGTGTTTCATCTATTAAAAGACGTAAATTTTGGATAGGTTATGCTGCTATTCCTAATGGTACTATTATTATAGATGACGGTGCAGAAAAAGCACTTTTAAATAATAAATCTTTACTTGCAAAAGGCATAATAAATGTTTATGGTAAATTTCAGGCTGGTGCTGTTGTATCTATTGTAAATAGCAGCAATAAAGAAACAGCAAGAGGGAAGATTCGTTATTCTTCTACTGATTTATTAAAAATTATGGGAAAAGCATCATCTGAAATATATGATATTTTAGGTTATAAAATATCTGATGAAATAATACATAAAGATGATTTACTAATTTTATAAAGGGAAGAAGTATGAGTTTAAATGAAATATTATCTAAAACAAAAGCTAGTGCAAAAAAACTTGCTATCTCTGGTGCAGAAGAAAGAAAAAATATATTAAATAATATTGCTTTACTTCTTAATGAAAGAAGGCAGGAAATAATAAATGTTAATAAGATAGATATTGATAATGCTGATAAATCAGGGCTCAGTTCTGCAATGATTGACAGGTTAAGATTAACTAATAAAGAAATTGATGGAATGATAAAGGCTGTTAACGAAATATCTATGCAAAATGAAGTAATAGGTGATGTAATTGGCGGTTCAACTCGTCCTAACGGCCTTAAAATAAGAAAAGTTAGAGTGCCGCTTGGTGTTGTTGGTATTATTTATGAATCACGTCCTAATGTAACAATAGACAGTGCTGCACTATGCATAAAATCAGGAAATGGAGCAGTATTAAGAGGCGGAAAAGAAGCCATTAATTCTAATAAAATATTAGCAGAAATTATTGCTAAATCTTTAGAAATTGCTGGCTTTTCTAAAGATGTTATTTATTTTATAGATGATACTGATAGAAATATTATAAAAGAAATGGCTCAGGCAAAAGGGCTGATAGATGTAATTATTCCACGAGGCGGGGAAGGGCTTATTAACTTCGTTGTAGAAAATGCAAGAATACCTGTTATAATGCATGATAAAGGAGTATGTCATGTATTTATAGATGAAAGTGCAGAATATCAGCAGGCTTTATCTATTACTTTTAATGCAAAAGTTCAAAGACCAAGTGCATGCAATGCTATGGAAACATTACTTGTACATAAAAATATTGCGCCTTCAATTCTACCAGATATTGCAGAAATGCTGCAGGAAGTAGATGTGGATTTAAGAGGGTGTGAAGAAACTCTTAAATATGTAGACTGCCGCCCTGCAATTGAAGAAGATTATTATACAGAATACCATGATATGATACTTTCTATTAAGGTTGTTGAAAATATTGATGAAGCTGTTGCCCATATTAATAAGTATGGTTCAGGCCACAGCGAAGCTATTGTTACTAAAGATTATAATAATTCAGAAAAATTTTTAAATGAAGTTGATGCAGCAGCAGTATATGTTAATGCATCAACAAGATTTACTGACGGCGGAGAATTTGGACTTGGGGCAGAAATTGGTATAAGTACCCAGAAACTGCATGTTAGAGGTCCTATGGGTGCAGCAGATTTAACTACTACTAAATATTTAATATATGGCAGCGGCCAGTTAAGGGGATAATGAATATATGTATATTTGGCGGAGCTTTTGACCCTGTCCATAAAGGGCACACAGCTATTGCTGTATCTGCCGTAAAAAAATATAATTTTGATAAACTGTTATTTATGGTTTCAAAAGAGCCGCCACATAAATCAACTCATAAAGCATCTTTTTTCCACAGATACAATATGGTAAAACTTGCTGTTAGTAATATGGGTGATAAATTTGACGTTACAGATATTGAAGAAAAACTTAATGATTTATCATATACTTTTAATTCATTGACTGCTTTAAAAAATATATATCCTAATGATAAATTATATTTTTTAGTAGGCAGTGATATTTTTGCAAGCATTGAAAAATGGTATAACTATAAAAAATTATTTGATTTAGCATGTTTTATTATAGGGTGCAGACCTGGAATATCATTTAATAATATGATTAATCAGGTGCCTAAAGATATAAAAGAAAGAATTGAAAAAAAAGATAAAATAGAGCTTTTTCAAATAGATGCAGTTAATATTTCAAGCAGTGAAATAAGAGAAAATATTAAAAAATATATAGATTTTCTTCCTGCAGATGTAGCAGAATATATAATAAAAAATAATTTATATAGTAAAGAGGTATAATGGAAGCAAAAGAATTAGCATTGAAAATTAAAGACTTACTTGATGATAAAAAAGGCGAAGATATTGTATGCTTTTTTATTGGCGAAAAATCAACTATTGCAGATTATATGATAATTGCAACAGGTAATGTTGATACTCATGTGAAAGCACTGGCAGAATATGTAAGTGTAGAATTAAAAAAAGAAGATATACATCCAGTATATCATGAAGGCACTGCCCATGGAGTATGGGTGTGTATTGATTATGGTGATGTTATAGTCCATGTTATGCGTAAAAATGAGCGTGAATTTTATAATCTTGAATCTATTTGGGGAGGCTGCCCTAAAATATAAAAGTACACTATACATAATACAGGGGAGAATGTATGTTTAGAATAGTTTTATTAGAGCCTGAAATTCCACAAAATACAGGAAATATTGCAAGGCTTTGTGCATCAACTGGTATAGATTTAATTCTTGTGGGCAGGCTTGGGTTTTCAATTGATGATAAGCATTTAAAAAGAGCCGCTATGGATTACTGGGAACATGTTAATGTTACCCATATTAAAACATTAGATGAATATTTTGAGCAAAATAATAAATTTTATGCTGTAAGTACAAAAGGTCATAAATTATATACTGAGATACCAGTTAAAATTTCTGAAAAAATTGATATTGTTTTTGGCAGCGAAGGGGCAGGTTTTCCAAAATTTGTATATGAAAAATATGCTGATAAACTATACAGAATACCTATGAGAAGTGATTTTAGAAGTTTAAATCTTTCTTCCTCTGCTGCAATCGTTGCATATCACTTACTTCATAAATTAAATTTTCCAGACTTATTTTAGTTATAAATTTTTATGGATTATAAATATAAAAAAGTAAGAATTGCAGGCTGCAGCGGTGCAGGAAAAACTTATTTAGCAAAATATTTAAGTGAAACATATAATATTAAATATTTTGATTTAGATGATATATTCTGGGATAACAGCAGCTCTTACGGCAGTAAAAACAGCCGGGAATATAGAAACCTGCTGCTAAATAATATTTTAGAAAATAACTGCTGGATTATAGAAGGAATATATTATAATAAATGGGTTAAAAAGACTTTTGAAGACGCAGATATTATTTATGTAATTCATGCTCCAGCTTATATATGCATATATCGCATTATTAAACGGTTTATAAAAAGAAAATTAGGGATAGAAAAGGGTAAAAAAGAAAGTTTTATATCTTTAATTTCACTTTTATACTGGGTATTTAGGTATAATACCCATGAATTTCCAAAACTATTATTAGTTTTAGATGAATACAGCGAAAAAGTTATTCATTTGCAGTACAAAAATCTATTAAATCAAATTAGTATATAAAATCAACAAATGCAAATAATATAATTTATTTTTTATTTATCATTTTTAAATATTATAGTTCTTGAAATTACAAAAGTAATAAAAAATGTTATCATTTCTGTAATAAGTTTTGTAATTTCTAAAAATACAGCACCTAATCCTGTAATATCCTGCATAGCATCATTATTTAATAGAAAATAAAATACAGCGTTATTAATAATTAATACATATATCACTAATACGAAGTATTTTTTATATTCATCAAATATATTAGATTTTGATTTAAAGACAAAGCGTCTGTTTAAAATAAAGTTAAAAGTAGAGGATACAAGCCTTGCAAGTATATTTGCAGCAATTACTGTCATACTTATCTGTGCAATCTGATTATCATTTGGAGCATCAGGCACATCTAATATATGCATAAATATTTCAAGCATAGAAAAATCAATTATAAATGATAAGATTGCAACCCAAAGATATCTAAAAAATACAAAATATATTCTTAAAGAATCTAAAACAGGGTTAAAATGAGATGATGAATTACCATTTTCATATACTGTTGTAATATGTATTTCTTTAATAGATATATGCTTTTCTTTTGCAAAGATTAACATATCAAGTTCAAAATCATAACCAGTTGTTTTAAGTTTTATTAAATCAGGTAATAGTGATGCAGGTATACCTCTTAACCCTGTCTGCGTATCATTTATTTTCACACCTGAGAAAAATCTAAAAATTATTTTTGTAAGCTTATTTCCAAAGCGGCTGCGTAAAGGTATCTCTTTATTATCAAATACTCTGCCGCCTGTAATTAACGTATTTTCAGAATGTAGAAGATTATCTGCTATATTTATTACATCTTTACTTAAATGCTGGCCGTCAGCATCAAGAGTAACAACTCCACAGCTTTCTGGAAAATAATTTAATACAGCATTAAATCCTGTTTTTAATGCAGTTCCTTTACCAAGATTTACTGCATGTGTTTCTACATGAACACCTAATGATTTAAGTTCTTTAAATATATTATCAAATTCATGACCGCTGCCGTCATTGACGCATACTACTCCTTGAAATGATTTAGAATTAATTAATTAATTCTTTTGCAATATTTATAACAACAGGAAGTGGTTTATATGCTGGTATAACAGCTACAGGAAGTTTATTCAAAATATCCTCATACATTTATAATTTATCTACTGATATGATTGCTGATAAAACAGCATCATCAATACTTTTTAAACCAATTTTTATGTCTTTGTCAAGTTCTGAAATAGTATCAAGTAGTTTTAATATTTCTGTTACAGTCCATTTTTTTTGCTGGTCTTTTATTTTTTCAAGCTGGAAAGGGTGAACCTGCTTTAAATAACTTTCATCAATATATAATAGATAAAGCAGCATAACACGTTTTGAAAGCGCAAAAAATATTTTAAAATTATTATCATAGCTGTTATCCATAGTTGTATATATTTTTAATGTATTTTTTACATCACGCATACCAAAGGCATCAGTTAATGCAAAAATAGTTTCTTCCTTTTCTCCTGAGAGCTGGTCTAAAAGGAGAGAAACTGAAACCTCTTTTTTACTGCCTAATATATATATTTCAAGTTTGTCTGCTTCATGAGCAACCATACTTAAATTATTAAGACATCTGCTTAAAAGTATTTCTGCCTGGTCTTGATTTAATTTTATGTTTTTTTCTTTAAATATATTTATAACATCATAAATAGTAGCTTTACCTTTTTTCTGTTCCTCAACAAAAACTTTAAAATTATTATCCTTAAAGATTTTAACTAATGTATTATCTACTTTATCTTTAACAGGGGAGGATATTATTAATGTGGTTTCTGTACATTTAGACATGGATTCTGCCAGCTGTTTTATATCTTTTACGCGTGCTGCATTTCTTAAAACAGCAGCTTTTGGGTTGCCAAATAAATCCATAGAGTTAATATAGCTAAGAAATTCTTCTTTATTAAGTTCATCACCAAAAAAAATTTCTAAATCTAAATCATTATCCTGCGGAGTAAAAAGCTTGATATTTTTATCTATAAAATAACTTGAACCTGTAATAAAATATTTTTCCATGATAACACTATTTATAAACTCTTTTACTTATGTTAAGTCTAAAAGAGGTGAGGGCATCTTCAATTTTATCTTTAAGTCTTGAATCTCTTGTCTGCAAAGTTCTTCCAACATTTGAAGTAATAGAAAATGATGAAGAAATTGTAGTATTCCATGTATATATTTCTTTTCCTTCAATATCTGTAACCACCATTGTAAGATTAAATGTTAAGTTTGTAGATGATGCCTGGTCTGTAGCTGAAAGTATAGGGTCTAGATATTCTAAAGTATTAATCATTATATCTATGAAATATGACGCATTTTTATATGAGGCAAGCTCATTATATTCAATAAAAAAACGCTCTGCTTCAAGCTGCACAATATCTCCAATTGATGAATCTATTGTATCATTTTGAACAGTATTAATATAATACTTAACAGGTATTGTATTATTAAAACCTGCAAAAGTATAACCGCATGATGATAATACCAGAGATAATAATGCAGCAAGCAGAATGTTTTTCATTATTTTACCACAAAATTTATAAGTTTATTTTTTATAAATATTTTTTTAACAATTTCTTTGCCTTCAATGTATGATAAAACTTTACTGTCTTTCATAACTGCATCAAGTGCGTCATTTTCTGCAATATCACGAGGGAATGTAAAATTAGCTCTTACTTTACCATTGATTTGCACAACAAAGCCAATTTCATCAGAAACAGTATATTTATCGTTATATTCAGGCCAGCTGCTTTGAGCAATAAATGTAGTATTTCCTGTAAGCTCATTTAATTCTTCTGCCACATGAGGAGTAAATGGTGATAAAATAGTTATTAATGTTTTTAAACTGTATGAAAAAGCATTTTTATCATTATCATCATTTAATTTTTCTGCCTCAATATAAAGAGTATTTACCATTTCCATAATAGCTGATACTGCAGTATTTAATTGAAATCTTGCAATATCATTTGTAACTTTTTTTATGGCAGCATGGGTTGCTCTAATAATATTTTTAGCAGTTTCACCTTCAAAAGCAGGGGAGCTGTTATATGATTTTATTATATCAATATTAGATACAACAAGCCTGAATACCCTGTTAATAAACCTGTAACAGCCTTCAACACCATTTTCAGACCATTCTATTTCATTTTCAGGTGGTGCTGCAAAAACTGAAAAAAGTCTTATTGTATCAGCGCCATACTGGTCATTTAATACACCAGGGTCAACAACATTTTTTTTAGATTTAGACATTTTTTCTACTCTGCCTTTTATTGCTGTGCCGCCGCATTTTGTACATTTACCGTCTTTAACTTCACTAGGGAAAAGCCAGCCGTCTTTTTCACATTTCCAAGTTTCTTTACAAACCATTCCTTGAGTTAAAAGGTTAGTAAAAGGTTCATCAAATGAAAGATAACCCATATCTCTTAAAACTTTTATAAAAAATCTGGCATAAAGTAAATGCATAACAGCGTGTTCAACGCCACCAATATACTGGTCAACAGGCATCCAGTAGTTTACTTCATCTTTATCAAAAATATTTGTATCACATTTAGGAGAGCAGTAACGCAGAAAATACCAGGAAGACTCCATAAATGTATCCATAGTATCTGTTTCACGTTTTGCTTTTCCACCGCAGACTGGGCATGTAGTATTCACAAAATCTTCTACGCCGTCAAGTGGGTTGCCTTGCCCTTGAAAGTCCACATTTTTAGGAAGTTCAACAGGTAAATCTTCTTCCTTAACTGGCTGCATACCACATTTTTCACAGTAAACAAAAGGAATTGGAGCACCCCAGTAACGCTGCCTTGAAATACCCCAATCTCTTAATCTGTAATTTACAGATGCTTTTGCTGCATTATCTTTTGCAAGCTTTTCTATGATTTTCTTTTTAGCTTCATCATAATCAAGCCCATTTAATTCACCAGAATTTACAAGTTTTCCAGCCCCAGTATAAGCTTCTGTCATTTTTGCAGGGTCTAAAATTTCTCCTTCAGGCTGAATAACAATTTTAATAGGAAGGTTATATTCTTTTGCAAACTCAAAGTCTCTTGTATCATGAGCAGGGACAGCCATTACAGCACCTGTGCCGTAGTCCATAAGTACATAGTTTGCAATGTATACTGGCAGTTTATCGCCATTTACTGGATTTATTACATATTTGCCAGTGAAAAAACCTTTTTTCTGTTTATTATCTGTTCTATCAGCTTTATCCTGTTTTGCTATGTCTGCAATAAATTTTAAGCCGTCTGTTTCATATTCTGTGCCTTTAAGCAGTCCTTTAACCATAGGGTGTTCTGGTGCTAAAAGCATAAATGTTGCACCATAAAGTGTATCTGGTCTTGTTGTAAAAACAGTTACTGTTTCATTTGTGCCGTCAAATTTAAATATTATTTCTGCACCGATAGATTTACCAATCCAGTTTCGCTGCATTGTTAATACTTTTTCAGGCCAGCCTTTTAATTTATATGTATATTCTAAAAGTTCATCTGCATATTCTGTTATTTTTAAAAACCATTGTTCCAGTTCTTTCATTTCTACAATAGAAGAACATCTCCAGCAGTGGCCGTCTTCAACCTGTTCATTAGCTAAAACAGTTTCACATTCAGGGCACCAGTTTACAAGTGATTTCTTTTTATAAGCTAAACCTTTTTTCCATAATTCTATAAAGATTTTTTGTTCCCATTTATAATATTCTGGGGCACAAGTAGCAACTTCTCTTGACCAGTCATAAGAAAAACCAAGTTTTTTAAGCTGCTCTTTCATATTTGCTATATTTGAATATGTCCAGTCAGCAGGGTGTCTGTTATTTTGTTTTGCTGCATTTTCAGCAGGAAGTCCAAAAGCGTCCCAGCCCATAGGGTGTATAACATTAAGCCCCTGCATAAATTTAAAGCGGGAAACAACATCACCAATAGAATAATTGCGGACATGCCCCATGTGAATATTGCCTGATGGGTAAGGAAGCATTTCAAGACAGTAGTATTTTTCTTTACTTTTATCTACTTCTCTTTTAAAAACACCGCTTTCTTCCCAGCGTTTTTGCCATTTTGATTCAAATGCAGATGGATTATATTTCATATATCTTTCACCAATATTAATTTTTAACTTTTATGTCATATACCATAATATATATTATTTAAGCAAGTAATAAGTTTATGTTAATATATTATTTTATATTCTCATAGAAAGGCTTATTCTTCCACGTTCTTTATCAATATCTATAACCATTACCTGAACTTTTTGTCCTACCTTTACAACTTCACTTGGGTGCTTAATATAGCTTTCTGAAAGTTCTGATATATGAACTAAACCGTCATTTTTTAAACCAATATCTACAAAAGCACCAAAATCTACAATATTAGTTACTTTGCCTGAAATTACCATACTTGGTTTTAAATCATCAAGGTTTACAATACTTTTCTTAAATATTACAGGGTCAACACTATCGCGCACATCTCTGTCAGGCTTTTCAAGGTTTTCTATAATATCATTAAATGTATATATACCAAGTCCTGTTTCTTCTGCCAGTTTATTAAGATTATTAGTTTTTGCAACTTTTCTAATTAATCCTACTTCTTTTACTGTAAGGTTAAATCTATTTAGTAATGTATGGACTGCATCATAAGTTTCTGGGTGTATAAACATACTGTCTAACACTTCATCGCCGCCATAGATTTTTAAAAAGCCTGCACACTGTTTAAAAATAGATTCACCAATACCTGCAATTTTTAACAGCTGGTTTCTATTACAAAATGCACCATTATCTTCTCTAAATTTAACAATTTTTTCTGCGATTGAATAATTTAGACCTGATACATACTGCAAAAGGGAAGGGCTTGCTGTATTTAAGTTTACGCCCACATTATTAACAACATCTTCCACAACAGCCTGTAAAGTATTTTCTAACTTTTTCTTATTTACATCATGCTGATACATACCAACACCAATAGAGCGTGGCTCAATTTTTACAAGCTCTGCTAATGGGTCAATAACTCTGCGGGCAATAGATATAGCACCCCTGATAGTTACATCTAAATCTGGAAATTCTTTTGCTGCCACTTCACTGGCAGAATATACACTAGCGCCAGCCTCATTTACAATAGTATATTCTACATTTAACTGGCTTTCACCTAATACTTTTGCAACAAATTCTTCAGTTTCACGGCTGGCTGTGCCATTACCTATTGATATTGCATTTATATTAAATTTATTTATAATTTCAATAATTTTCTTTTTACTGCCTTCATAATCGCTTTGGGGAGGAGTAGGGTATATAACACCGTAAGTTAATAATTTACCAGTTTCATCAACTGCAGCATATTTACAACCTGTTCTGTAAGCTGGGTCAAGCCCTAATACAGACCTGCCTTTAACAGGCGGCGTCATAAGCAGACTCTTTAAGTTATCACCAAAAACATGTATAGCTCTTTCTTCTGCATTCTGCCTTAATTCACTTCTTATTTCCAGCTCAATAGATGATGAAAGCATTGTTTTAAAGGCTCTGTTTGCGCATTTTTCTATAATTTTATTATGCTTATATCCTTCTTCATAAAGTATGGCAAGCACAGTATTTATACATGTTTCTTCATCAATATTTAATTTAACTTTCAGAATGTTTTCTCTTTCGCCTCTAAAAATTGCCAATACTCTGTGAGGGGGCAGCGTTTCTATTTTTTCTTCAAACTCATAATATGCTTCATAAGGAGTTCTTTCTTTAAAATCTTCTGCTGCAACTGATGAAATAACTGCATTTTTATTGTATATTTCACGCAGCCTGTTTTTTATATTTATATTATGGCCAATATCTTCTGTTATTATATCTCTTGCCATTGATAATACTGTATCAATATCAGCTGCTTTTTCATTAATATAGTCTTTTGCAAAATCTTCTAACGCAGAAATATCAGTATGGGTTTTTATATATTCTGCCACAGGTTCTATGCCAGCTTCTCTTGCAATATCTGCCTTTGTTTTCTTTTTAGATTTGTAAGGAGCATATAAATCTTCTACTTCTGTTAAAGTAGCAGCTTTTAATATGGCAAGTTTTAGTTCATCCGTAAGTTTGCCTTTTTCTTCAATATTTTTAATTACTTCATCTTTTCTTTTATTAAGATTTTCAAGATATTCATACCTTTCAAGCACGGCACGTATTTGGATTTCGTCCATAGCACCAGTCTGTTCTTTTCTATATCTTGCTATAAATGGAACAGTGTTGCCGTCAAGATAAAGAGATATTAAATTTTCAATATTCTTTTTTGGAAAAGTAAATTCTTTTATAAGAGATTCTAATTCTACCATATACCATCCTTATATATACTTCGTTATGATATTACTTTATTTCCTTGCGATTATCAAGAAATATATTATATTATATTTGACATTATTTATATATTTTATTAAAATGTTAAAAAAGGAAAGGTATATGGTAAGTATAATATTATTTGTTACAGCATGTATTGTTTTAGTGGTGGCAGGTATACTGCTTGCAAAAAGTCATAAAAAAGAAGAAAAGGTAGATATAACTGAAAATAAAGAGCAAAATTTTAATACTAAATATGATGAGCTTACATATTTATATAAAAGCGGGGCAATAAAAGAAGAAGAATATAAAAATCAAATGAAAAATCTTATTAATTAATTACTGCCCTGTAAAAAATACAGTTAATGCCTGCATAAGCCCTATTGCAAACCCTATAAAAAAACCTAATATATTTATCCACTTAAAATGCTCTTTCATAAAAGAAAAAAGAATATTTTCCACTTCAGGAAGCGGCAGGGCGTTTATTTTATCTTTTACTATTTTTTCTATATTTATAGCATTTAAAGCATATTTCAAGTTGTTTTTGATTAATTTAACAGTAAGTTCTGTAATAACAGATGATATATTATTATAATTACTGCTTATAAATAATGACAGCTTATTAATCAGGTTTGATTTAGTTTCCTTATAGTTTTCTGCATTAATAATATCAAGAATATCTATTTTAATAAACTTATAAATATCTATATTTATTAACTTTAAAATCTCTTTTAATGATAAGTTATTATACTTATTTAAAGTATCAAGTATTAATGAAGATATTTTATCTAATAT
>DXAQ01000141.1 GCA_019116905.1 Candidatus Mucispirillum faecigallinarum
AATTATAAACATAAAATTATTATATTCTTATTTTAATATTTATTATATTCTTATTGAGTTAAAGACAAAAATGTATTATTATTACTGCTGTGAGGCAGACAATGAAAAAAAATATTATGTTTTTTTTATTAATTATTTTATCTTTACTGCTTATATCATGCAGGCAGAATAATAGTAATACCGCAGAAAATAAAGCAGTAGAGAGTAATATAGAAAGTGTTAGTAATAACACTAAAAATATAACCCAAACTACAGCAGAAAACAAGAAAGAAAAACGTGTTTCTCCAGAGAAAAACCCACGTCTTGCTTTAGAGCAGACTGGTTTCTGGAATAAGAAATATTATAAACTGGAATATAATCCGCTTTATGGTTACTGCTATCAGCATCTTTTTCCAGCAATGGATACTTCTCAGGAAAAAGATGTTATATCATTTCATGTAAAAGATTTAACCCTTGACCCTATGGTTATATTTATTGTCCATAAGATAGCTTATAATAATGATACTTATGAGCTTTCAGGCACTATTGATGATAAAAAACATACATTATATATTAAGGTGCAGGATGGTAATACAATAAATGTAAGGCTTGGGGAATATGATATTAATGAATCTTATGATTTAGCAAGCGGTATAGCCTATTCATCTTTTACAAATACATATAATCATCAGGAAGACCCTGTATTTGATTTATCAGTTTATGATACATGTGAGGAGCAGGATATAGCGATTATCTCAGATATTTCTGATAAGATTACAGATGATAAAGTGCAGGAGCAGCACGGCATAGATGTTAAAACAGAAAACGGACTTGACTGCTGGGGTAAATGGGCAAGCATTGATGATAAAACACATATTTATTATGAACTTGATAAACAAAATTTACTTTTTAAAGATTACAGCGAAAAGATTTTTTCAGGCGGCAGGGTTAGAACAAACACAATTAATGATATGACTTATAAAAATGGTATATTTTACTTTAATTTTGAAGATAAAGAATTGATAGGCCACATGTGTATTCCTATTGATAACCAAACATCAATGTGGGTGCTTGATGATGTAAACCTTGGTCTTTTTGAAAAATATGAGTAATAAGTTGTATAACTTATTGATAATAAAGAAAAATAAAAAATGATAAAAAATATAAAAAAACTGCTTGACAAAATATAAAAAATCGTGTTTTATATAACTCTCTTGAAAAGAGAAATGCCCGCCCGAGTGGCGGAATTGGTAGACGCAAGGGACTTAAAATCCCTCGGGTATTTCACCTGTGCCGGTTCGATTCCGGCCTCGGGCATAACATTAAGCCTTCCTTAATAGGAAGGCTTTTTTTTGTGTTTTTTATGCAGCCTAAATATAAGACTCTGCCTGTAAAACAGTAGGAAAATCTTATAATATTCAAGTTAAGATATATATAAGATTTTTATTATAATAGAAATAATATAAAAGCGTAGTAAATATTAATTTTTGCTTGCATAAATTTTATTAATTTAATATGGTGTATGCTATGGAAAATAATTGGTTGGAACGTTTCAGGGCAGAATATAAGCCATTATTAAAAGATAAGTATGATGATTTTGAATACGGGCTTTCCTGCCCTAAATCTCGTCATATCCGTGTGCAGGCTTCAAGAAATATTGACTATTTAAAAGAACTTGAAAATATCTGCACTTTAGAAAAGCTGCATGACTATAATAATGTTTATAAAATAGTAGATAACAGCGAAAAAGTAGTAGAAAGTATATCTTTCCAGACAGGCGGCATATATATAATGAACCCTTCTTCTACTCTGCCTGTTGATATATTAATGTCATACATGGGAGAAAACCCAGTTATGCTTGATGTTTCTTCTGCTCCTGGTGGCAAAACATGTGCTTTATCTGATATGACAGGCAGGAATGGCGTTATTGTTGCAAATGAAATATCTTCCACAAGATTAAAATCACTTCATTTTAATCTTGAAAAGTATGGGGCTTATAACGTAAAAACAGTTTCTATGGACGGAAGACTTTTGCCAAATATTTTTGAAAATTCATTTGACGGTATTTTACTTGACGCGCCATGTTCTAATGAAAATAAGATTTTCCGCAATAAAACTGTACAGGCTCAGTGGAATAAAGAGCTTGTATGTAAAATGGCAGACTTACAAAAACAGTTAATAAAAGCAGCCTTTTCATGCTTAAAGCAGGGCGGCGTGTTAGTTTATTCTACATGCACTTTAAGTTTAGAAGAAAATGAGTATGTTATAAAATATCTGCTTGATGAGTTTGATAATGCAGAACTTCTGCCACTAAATAAAGATTATGGCAGAGGACTTTCAGGTATTGATTATATAGATGAAAATGTTGCACGAATTATGCCTGATGGCGATAAAATTGATGGCTTTTTTGCAGCAGCAGTTAGGAAAAAAGGGGAATTTACACCTTATAACTTTATACATACTAAATTAAAAAATAAAGAGAAAGATTTTTTTAAAAAATATTATCCTGGTTTTTCCCACAGTCATATAGCTGTAAGTGAGTATGACAGGCGTGGATACATTGAAACAGCGCCAGAAATATTTAAAAATATTAAGTTTAAAAGGCGTGGTTTAAATATATATAAAGATGCCGGCAAAGTTATAGAGCCTGCATGCCAAAGCGTATGGCAGTGGGGTTCATTTGTAGAAGATAATATGAGATATAATATTTCTGTAGAAATGGCAGAAAAATTTTTGAAAGGGTTTGACATATCATGTAATGATAATTATAATAATGAGCTTTTATTTTTTAATAATATACCAGTAGGCTATACAAAGAAAGTTGGCAGTGTTTTAAAAAATAAGTTAGACAGATATTTTTTATACGGGAAAAATATAGAGTGGTGAAAAGAATGAAATTATTTAGTATTTTATGTGTATTGGTATTGTTAAGCAGTAATATATATGCTTATGAAGAAATACCTGATGATGCTAAAAGTCATAAGGAAGATAATTCTACTCAGGTAATAGCATCCCAGGCACCTGATGCTAAAAGCAGGCTTGGAAAAAATACAATTTTAAACCTTTCTGGCAGCGGCTCAGAAAATATAAATGTTGTGCTCGTTGATAAATCTGTAAAAAGGCTTTACATTGCATTACTTAGTAAGGACAGTATGGAGGTTATAAAAGAATTTCCTATTCTTACAGGCAGAGTAGACGGCAATAAAGTAAAAAGAGGAGATGAAAAAACTCCTGAAGGCGTATATTATGTTACATCATATTCATCAGGTGATGAACTTGTAAAGAAATACGGCGAATATGCTTTAATATACGGGGCTGGCTCTTTCCCATTAAATTATCCAAATATAGTTGATAAAATAGAAAATAAAACTGGCGGCGGTATATGGCTGCATGGGGTAAAACCTGATTTAGATAAAACTTATACTCAAGGCTGTGTAGCTATGAATAACACTAATTTTGCATCTCTTTATGACAGTGTTACTATATCTACACCAACAATTATTTCTGAAAAATTATTATATGCTGATGTAAATAATTATGATAAAAACAGGCAGCAGCTTTTAGATATATTAAAATCATTTATTACTGCATGGCAGGAAAACGATAAAGATTTATTTAAAAAAATGGTTCACAGCAAATTTAAAACTGCATCAGGCTCAAACTATAAAAGATATGTAAATAATAAAATTAATTTAATGGATATATACCCTGATAAAGTTATAAGAAACAGCAATACAAAAGTATTTATGAAAGATGATAATTATACGCTTTTTGATACAGACCAGTATTACTGTGCTGCAAATCTGTCTACATTTACTAATAAAAAATATTATTTTATTCAAGAAGATGGCGGTTTAAAACTGATAAGTGAAGAAACAAGCAGCAAGCCTATACAAAACGTACCAGGGCTTGATAATGATATAAAATCATTTGTAGAAAACTGGGCATCATCATGGAGAAATAAAGATATAGAAAAATATATGACAAACTATGATTTCCGCTTTAAATCAGGCAGAGAAGATTACAGCCAGTGGAAAGAGAAAAAAGGAATACTTTTTGCAAAAGGCGATAATATAAACCTTAATATATCAGATATAAAATGGTCATATTCAGGTGGCGAATATAAAGTAGAATTTATTCAGGAATATTCATCAGGAGATGTAAAAGATAAAGGTATTAAAACATTAACCCTTTCAGGCTGTCCATCGTTTTTTAAAATAAAGTCTGAAACATGGAGAGCGATTTGAAAATATTAACTTATATTTTAGTAATTTTGTTATCAGTATCAACTTATTCTTTTGCAGAAGTTAAAAGACCGTCTACTATAAAAGATGTATTTTTTCAAGGCACAAACCATGAGCTTGAAGTGTATAAAATATACGGCAGGCAGGACGGGCCAACAATGCTTATTATTGGTGGTATTCAAGGTGATGAGCCGGGTGGTTTTCTTTCTGCTGATTCTTATACAGAAATAAAACTTGAAAAAGGTAACTTAATAGTTATTCCTCGTACAAACTTTTACTCTATTATGCTTTATAACAGGGAAGTAAAAGGCGTTGATATGAACAGGCTTTTTGATAAAACTCCAAATGACTGGCAGGGTGATATTGTTACTAAAATAAAAGATTATATGGCGCAGTCAGATATATTTTTAAACCTGCATGACGGCTGGGGATATCATTACCCAGAGCATATAAGCTGGCATAAAAGCCCAGACAGGTTTGGATATTCTGTTATTGTAGATGAGGAAGAATTTACATGTAAAGACGGCAGAGTATTAAAACTTGGAGAAATGGCACGCAGAGCAATGAATGCTGCTAATGATAAAATCCCTGATGATGACCCTAAAAAACATTATTTTAATACAGAAACAAGTAAAAGTTCCAGCCGCTTTAAAAGCATGAGAAAATCAGCCACATGGTATGCTGTATCAGATTTATGTATCCCTGCTTTCGGTATAGAAGGCTCTAAAAATATGAAGCTTGATAAAAATGTGCTTTATCATAACTATGTAATTAATGAATTTATGAAAAATATTGGTATAGAAATAGAGTATCCAAACACTCATACTTATGCCCCAGAATTTATTGGTGCTGTAATAAAAGTTCATAATGATGAATTATTTATACGCAGCGGAAAAGTTTTGGAAGTAGAAAAGGGCAGCCCTGTCAAAGTTACAGAAATATTTGCAAACCATAAAAGAGGGCTTACATGTGATATTATTGATTTTGGTAATTTAAATGATATTAATAAAGACTTTATAGTGGAAAAAGACAGTAAAATTATTTTTAGAAAAGATAATATAGTTATGGGCAGTGTTACAATAAAAGCTGCTGCTAAAAAGGAAAATAAAGCTGCCATAGAGCCTGTATCTGATAATAAACAGGCTGCAAAAGTAGAAGATAAGGAAATTGAAATACCTGTTCAGGAAAAGCAGATTCAGCCTGAAAATCATAATACAGATTTTAAAATGGAGCCAAATGTTAAATATTTCCACTTAACTATTGATAATAAAGATGTTTATGTAAAAAATGGCGATAAAATACATATAAAAGACGGCTCAAAAGTGGTTTTTATTAAACTTGTCAGTTCAAAAGTACAGGATTATAATGTACCTATTAATTTTAAAGGCTGGTTTCCTGAAAATGATACTGCAAATATTGGCGATGACAGAGGATATGAAATAATTTTTCCACCTGCAAATATTTTAAAAAAATATTCAGTAGGAAGTGGGGGCAAGTTATACCCTGTTGTTGCTTATGATACATTAAAAAAACAGGATATTGCAAAAATTATAGTAGAGCTTGATTAATGAGATTATTATCAGATAAATTAAAACTTTATCTTGTGCTTGAAACAAAATATCTGCTAATGCCTTTAAACGATTTTTTAGATGAAGTACTTAAAGGTGGTGTCAGTACGGTTCAGTTAAGAAATAAATCTCAAAATATTGATGATAAATTACAGTGCGCATATATTACAAGAGAAATAACTGATAAGTATGGTGCATTATTTATTATAAACGATAATGCAGAGCTGGCAGAAAAAGTATCAGCAGACGGTGTGCATATTGGTGTAACTGATGAAAATCCAGAAATTATAAGGCAGAAATACAGTAATATGATAATAGGATATTCCTGCAATAATAAAGATGATGTATTAACTGCTAATCAGTATGCAGATTATGCTGGTATTGGACCATACACTGAAACAAATACTAAAAAAGACCACAGGCAGATTTTAGGAAGGCAGGGTATAAGTAATATTAATAGTATGCTGAATATTCCTGCTGTTGCAATAGGCGGCATAAATTTAGATAATGCAGAAGATGTATTTAGTTCAGGTGTGGCAGGGCTTGCAGTATCATCATTTTTATGTATGTCAAAAAAACCTTATGATGATGCAAAAAAATTGCTGGAAATAATTAATGAACGAGTTTGATTTTATATCAAGGCTTGAAAAAAGTGAATTAAATAAGAATAGATTTATTGGCGATGATGCTGCCTGCATATATAATAAACTGCTTGTATCAAAAGATATTTTAGTTGAAAATATCCATTTTCTTGAAAGCACTCCTTTAGAATATGTTATCCATAAACTTTTTACATGTAATATAAGCGATGAAGCCTCAATGGGTGCAGTATCAAAATATGTACTTTTAGGGCTTGCTGTAAAAGATAAGTCATATTTAGATATGGTTATGCCATTTATTGAAAAAGAGTGCAGATTATATAATGTGGAATTAATCGGCGGCGATACATCATCATCTGAAAAAAATATGTTTTCATTAACTGTAATAGGCGAAAGGGGAAAGAATATTATATACAGAAACGGAGCATGTGAGGGCGATATAGTTTTCATTTCACGTATGACTGGAAAATGCAGGCTTTCTCTTGAAAATGAATTAAATCAATATAATCATAATATAGATAAATATTACCATTATCAAGTTATGGCAGAAGATAAATTAGGTGCATACCTAGGCAATATTGAAGATATTACATCTATGACAGATATAAGCGACTCTCTTTCTGTTGATTTAAATAATATAGCTTTATCTTCTAATAAGAAGGCAGTTATAGAATATAATAAGCTTGATTTATCTTATCTTGATATTTTTCATGTAGATAATCTTGAATATTTTTTATCATCAGGTGAAGAATTTTCTCTGCTTTTTACAGTGAAAAAAAGCAGTGCTGAGAAAGTCAAATCAGAAATATATAAAAACCTTGGCATAAATATTATACCTGTTGGCAGAATAGAAACAGGCAGCGGTCTTTATTTAGAAAAAGGTGGACAAATGCAAAAGATAAATTTATCAGGTTATGAACATTTTAAATAAATTAAGGTAAGATTTAGTTAAATTCATTATAAAACTATTGCTTTTCTATGATATATCTACTATTATAAAGCGTTAAACTATAACATTTATGGAGTCTTAATGACTATTCGTATAGCTGGAGAGCAGGATAAACATAAGCTTGATTTTGCAGCACGTAATATTTACACGCTGCCAAATGAAGAATACAGAGTACTTCCCTCATCTCAAAAAGATGGTGATTATATTCTTGAAGTGAAAACTATCAGGCTTATTGAGCCAATCATCAGGGTTACAGTGGCTGAGGATATGCTTACTGCACTAGTATCATTTTATCCTGGAATAAATACTGATAAAAAGACTAAATATCAAGACGTAGTTCTCCATTTAACAGAAAAACATAAAATAAGCCCAGGCTATATAAAAGAGCAGCCTTTAAAAGATGCCATTGAGCTTTTAAACGACGGCTTTATTGTAGAAAATGTATTAGTATGTGAAGGCACTCCGCCGGTTCACGGGAAAGATGCTAATATTGAATATCTTTTTGAGCGCCCTAATGTAAAACCAAAGCTTTTGCCTAATGGCAGGGTTGACTATAAAGAATTTACTAAGTTTGTATTTGTAGATAAAGACCAGCTTATAGTAAAACGCACGCCCCCTGATAAAGGAAAAGACGGCAGAGATATTACTGGTAATGTAATCAAAGCTATTGAGGGCGTTGATAAAAATGTGGAAGTAGTAGAGGGTGTTTATTCAAACCTTGAAAAAACTGAGTTTCGCTCAAAATATAATGGTCATATAGTATTAAGCGGCGATACAATCAGCGTACTTCCTATGCTCCAAATTAACGGTGATGTGGATATGCGTGTTGGTAACCAAAGGTTTGAAGGTACAATTCAGATTACAGGTAACGTGCAGTCTGGCTTTATTATAGAGGCAGATGATATCATTGTTGAAGGTATCGTTGAAAATGCAGATTTAAAAGCACGTAATACTATTGTTATAAAAAGAGGCATTAAAGGAGTAATAAATAAAGGCTCAATTAAGTCTGGCGGCAATGTATCTGTTGGGTACTGTGAAAATGCAAATATTTCTACAGGTGGAGAGCTTTCTATTGAAAAATACTGCTTTAATTCTACAATAGAGGCTGCCTCAATTACTGCTGCAGGTAAAGATGCCATTATAAACGGCGGCACATTGAAAGTGTTTTCTACTGTGCATGTTTCAAAGCTTGGCTCTAAAAATTCAGGTAAAATGGAAGTAACATTAGGTTATTCGCCACTTTTACAAAATAAGGCTGATAAAGTTAAAGTAGAAATTAACCAGTTAAGTGAATCTTTGCAAAAAATTTCAGATGTATTATCAAAACTTAATCTGCAGGATGCAAAAATTCAAAGCAATCCGAAAGTTAAAATGTTATTAGACAGCTCTGAAGCTTTTAAAAGACGTCTTCCGCTGCTTGAAAAAAAATATAATGATTTAATGAAAAAATCTGTCTGCTATACTCCAAGAGTAACTGTGGAAGAAATAATTTATCCAGGCGTTGAACTTAAAATGTTAAATATTTCACGCACTATTAAATCAGAAATGACACGTGTAGAATTTACATATAATGATGTTGCAAGAGAGATTATAAATAAACCTATACAAAATAAAGAAGTATAGTAATAGTATATAAAATAGAGGCATTTTGAAAAAATGAGAACATTTACAGAATTTTTTGGTTTTTATCAGGACCCATTTAAAAGGACACCTGATGTAGATTTTTACTATCCTACTCAAATGCATATTGATGCATTAGATACGCTGCTTTATTTAATTCATTCAGATGAACCTTTTGCAGTGTTAACAGGAGAGCCGGGAACTGGTAAAACTATAACAATTAAAAAATTTATTAATGAATTACCGTCAAATATAGTGTCTGCATATATATTATTTCCAAACTTAACGCCGGAAGAACTTTTTATGGCTATTTTGGAAGATTTTAATATACATGTAGATAAATCACTTACAAAAAATGCTCTTTTTGCAAAACTGAGAGATTTTTTAATTGAAATAGGCAGAGAAGGCAAAAAGGCTGTAATTATTATTGATGAGGCACAAAATCTGCCAAATGAAACATTAGAAGAACTGCGTCTTTTATCTAATTTAGAAACAGAAAAAGATAAGCTTTTAAAAATTATTTTAGCAGGTCAGCCAGAACTTGATGAAAAACTTAATGAAGAAAGTTTAAGGCAGTTAAAACAAAGAGTAACATTATATGTAAGGCTTGATAATATTAAGCAGGACGATATTAAAAATTACATTTATTCCCATTTAGAAAAAGCAGGCAAAAGTTATGTAAAAATCCAAAATGGTGTAGTTAAGCGTATTGCAAAAATCACAAAAGGCAACCCGCGGCTTATTAATACACTTATGGAAAGAACAATTATTGCTGCTTTTTTAGATAATTCTCATACTATTACAGAAAACCATTTAAATAGTGCATTATCAAGTGTAAATAATGTTATGGCAACAGTTCATAAAAAGAAAGGCAGTAAAGGAAAACCTGTGGCAGTGATAGCAGTTATTGCTGTGCTTGCTGTTGCTGCTGGATTTTTAGGGGCAGATAAAATATTTAATACATTTAATAACACTCCTGCTGCTGTAGTTGCTGAAAATTCATATACTCCTGAAAATACAGCACCTGTAAATACACAGCCTAATTCTAATCAAATTAATGAACAGGCACAGGTAAATACTCCTGTTTTAAATAACGGTATATCTGATAATAATGCAAATAATAATATAGATATGAATACGAATAATATGCAAAACAATATGGCAGAAAATAATGCAGAGATAGAGCAGGTAAATAATATGCAGCAGGAGCCTTATCAACCTGCCCAGAATATAGAATCTGTCCAGACTGCCCAAAATGAGCAGGCTAATCAAAATATAGAGCCTGTGCAGCCTGCACAAAATAATATACCAGAAGAACAGCCATATATGCATGCAGTACCTGAGGCTGCTCCTGTAGAAAATACAGCACTTCAGGAAACGCAAATGCCTGAACCTGCACCAGTTGTACAAAAAGCAAAAGATGTATATATATTAGTTAATTCATTAAATGTAAGGGCAATTCCAAGCCTTGAATCTGCCAGAGTGGCAGCAGCAAAAGTTGGCCAGAAATATGAATATGTTTCAGAAAATAATGACTGGGTGGAAATCCGTTTATCGTCAACATTAACAGGCTGGGTATTTAAACAGTATGTAAGCATATCAGAAAGACCTTAGGAAAAAATATAATGAATATTGTTATAGTGGGGGCAGGTGAGGTTGGCACTCACATTGCCTCGCAGCTTGTAGCAGAGCAGAAAGATGTCGTTATAATAGAAAAAGACCCAGAATGTGCAGCAAGAGCATCAAACATGTTAGACTGCCTTGTAATTACTGGTGAAGGCTCCAATGTAGAAGTTTTAAGACAGGCAGGGGCAGAAAATGCAGACATATTTATTGCAGCTACAAGTATAGATGAAGTAAATATGATTTCATGCTTTGTAGCAGGCAGTGCTTTTAAAACACCATTAAAAATAGCAAGAGTTAGAAATGTAGACTATATGCGGGACGGACTTTTGCAGCACTCCTCAATAGGCATAGATTACCTTGTAAACCCAGAGATAGAGGCGGCTTTTGATATTGTGCAGACAGTTTTGCATGGCGCATCAAGCGGTATATTTGCATTCCAGGGCACAAACGCTCAGCTTCGCGATTTTTTAGTTAAAGAAGACAGTATATTTAACGGCGTTCTTGTAAAAGATATTCGTCTGCTTATTGACCAGACTTTTATTATAGCAGGTGTTTTGCGTAATGAAACACTGCATATTCCAAAAGGTGATTTCCAAATATTAAAAGGCGACCATATATATATTGCAGCTCTTGGCAAATCTTTCAATAAGATATTAACAAGAGCAGGAATGAGTGTAGATAAGCTTAAAAGAATAGTACTTGTGGGGGCAGGGTTAATTGCAAAACATGTGGCAGGTATGCTTATTGAAGACGGAAAAGATGTGCGCATCATAGAAAAAGATTATGAAAGATGCAAAGAAATTTCAGCTTTATATCCTGATGCAACAGTTATTAATGGAAATATTTCAGACCAGGACGTTTTTGAAGAAGAAAATATTGCATATACTGATGCAATAATAACTACTACACAAAGCGAAGAACTAAATATATTAGCAGGAGTATATGCAAAAAGCAAAGGTGTAAAAAGAGCAGTAGCGTTAATAGATAAGCTAAACTACACAACACTTGCTACAAACTTAGGTATTGATTCATGTATCAGCGCAAAATTAAGCTCAGTAGATGCTATTTTAAAATTTATACGTAAAGGCAACATAAAAAATGTTTATACAATATTTGAAGGGCAGGCAGAAGCAATAGAATTTATTGTAGGCACAAATCCAAACCTTGTAGGTAAAAAAATTATGGATTTAAAACTGCCTGAAGGCTGTCTTATTATAACAGTTCAGCGTAACAGAAAAACAATTATTCCAACTGGTTCATTTGTAATAGAGGAGGGGGACAGCCTTATTACATTTGTAGCTCATGATGAAATAAGCAGGCTTGAGGAGCTAATTAATCAATGATACATCAGCTTAGGCTAATTTTACGGCCTATTGTATTTATTAACATTATTCTTTCATGTTTTATGATATTCTGCGGTATTTATGCTTATGCTTTTAATGAAATAAATGAAGCACTATCTTTTTTAAAAACTGCTGGTGCAGCAGTTTTAATATCACTTATAATGGCACTATTTTCTAAAAGCAGAGAAAAGAAAACAATTACTATTAGAAGTGGGTTTGTGCTTGTAGTTTTAATATGGATTTTTACATGTGTAACAGGCGCAATGCCTTATTTTGTATCTGGTGCTGTACCTAATATATATGATGCACTATTTGAATCAGTTTCTGGGTTTACAACAGTTGGTGCATCTATTTTATCAGATATTGAAGGACTACCTCGCTCTATGCAGTTATGGCGTGCAATAACTCACTGGATTGGAGGCGGTGGAATAATTGTGTTATCTGTTGCAATTCTGCCACTTTTAGGTATAGGCGGCACTCATCTTATGCAGGTGGAAACAACAGGTGTTACAAAGGAAAAATTAACTCCACGTATTACTCAGACTGCCAAATTTATATGGGTTTTATATATAGCATTAAATATAATAGCTGTAATTATGCTTTTACTTGGCGGTATGAATTTATTAGATGCTTTTACTCATGCATCAAGCGCCATAGCAACAGGCGGGTTTTCAAATAAAAATAATTCTGTATCATATTTTTCTTCGGCATATATTGACTGGGTCTTAATAGTATTTATGTTTATAGGCTCTCTTAACTTTTTAGTTTTAATAAAAACAGTTAGAGGCAATTTTAAAAGTATAATTCATGATTCTGAAATCAAAACATTTACTTTAATAATAATTATTATTTCATCATTAGTGTCTGTAATTTTATATATGCAGCCTGACGGGTTTAAGGCAATGGATGGGCAGACATATTATTCATTAGCAGATGCTTTCAGGTTTGGTACATTTCAGGTTGTATCAGTAATAAGTACAACAGGGTTTGCAACGGCAGACTATAATCTATGGCACCCTTCATCGCAGATATTAATATTTTTACTTTTTTTTATAGGCGGCACATCAGGTTCTACAAGCGGCGGTATAAAGGTTGTGCGTCATATTGTAATGTTTAAACAGGCAGTAATAAATATAAAATCCCTTATTCACCCAAAGGGAGTATTTACTATGCGTTTAAATAACAACCCTGTATCAAATAAAGTTGTTATTACTGTTATGGGGTTTATAGTTGTTTATATGACAGCTGCTTTTACTGGTGCATTTTTAATCTCATTAAGTGGAGCGCTGTCTCCTTTTGATGCTTTTACGGCAGTACTTGGCTGTCTTGGTACAATAGGACCAGGTTTTGGAGCAGTAGGGCCTGCAAATAATTATGGATTTTTATCAGATTTTGCAAAAGCTGTGCTTTCTGCATTAATGATTATAGGGCGTTTAGAGTTATTTACTGTTTTTATTCTTTTCAGCCCATGGTTTTGGAAGAAATGATTACAAGGGAAATTAAAATACAAGGCATAGTTCAGGGTGTAGGATTTAGGCCTTTTATAAAAAATTTAGCAGACAGTTTAAATATAAAAGGTTCAGTTACAAATACAAGCCAGGGCGTAATAATAAAAGCTAACTTATGGGATGAAGAACTTTCAAAATTTATAAAGAAAATTAAAGAAAAAGCACCTGTACTTTCTCATATTGTAGATATAGAAGTAAAAGATATAGAGCATATTGATTTTAAAGAGTTTAGCATAGAAAATTCTGAAAATTTAGGTGGCATAACTTTAATACCGCCTGATATGGCAATATGTAATGAATGCAGGGATGAAATATTAGATATTGGAGAACGCAGATTTTTTTATCCTTTTACTAACTGCACAAACTGCGGGCCACGTTATTCTATTATAGAAAAACTTCCTTATGATAGAATTAATACTACTATGAAAGAATTTGAAATGTGCGATGAATGTGAAAAAGAATACAGAAACACATCAGACAGGAGATATCACGCACAGCCGATAGCATGCAGCAGCTGCGGTCCAAAAGTTATGCTTAATTTTAAAGGCCGAATAATAGAAAATCAGGAGGAAGCTTTTAAAAGAGTGGCAGACTATATTGATAATGGGGGCATTGTGGCAGTTAAAGGGTTAGGCGGTTACCATTTAATATGCAGTGCGGAGCAGGATGAGGCAGTATTAAAATTAAGGCAGTTAAAAAAACGTGCTACTAAACCATTTGCAGTTATGGCAGAAAATATACAGACTATAAAAAGATATGCAGTTGTGCCATCAAGTGTGGAAGAAATGATTACACGGCCTGAAAGCCCTATTGTAATATTTGAATGGTTTAGGCGTCCTTTTTCTGATTATGTTGCACCAGATTCTAATAAAATAGGGGTTATGGCAGCTTATACTCCGCTGCATGTAGTTCTTTTTCAGTTTATGAAAACTAAATTTATAATTGCTACAAGCGGCAACCATAAAGATGAGCCTATTGCTAAAAATCAGGAAGAAGCAGAAAGGAATTTAAGCGAATTTACAGATGTATTTCTTCATCATAACAGGGAGATTTTTCAAAGGGTTGATGACAGCGTATGTGCCTTAACTGATTACGGCTATATACTTTTCAGACGAGCAAGAGGATACGCTCCATACCCTGTTGCTTTAAAATCAGAAAGTCAGGAAGAAATATTTGCATGTGGAGCAAACTTAAAAAGTTCTCTGCTTTTTTATAAACAGGGGTTTGCATTTTTAAGCCAGTATATAGGTGATTTAGATAATATAGAAACAGAGCAGATGTATGGAGAAGTGCATAATAATATGCAGTCTTTATTTAATATTTATCCAAAGGTGGCAGTAGTAGATTATCACAGCCAGTATCGCTCTACAATGTTTGCAGAAAAAAGGTATAAAAAAATATATAAAGTGCAGCATCATGTTGCCCATTTTGCATCAAATCTGGCAGAAAATTCATACTATGGTAATGCAATAGGCATAGTTATGGATGGCTTTGGCTTAGGGGTAGATAATCTTGGCTGGGGCGGAGAAATTTTTATAAAAGAAAAAAATCAGGTGAAAAGGCACTGTCATATTAAAAATTATGTGCAGCCTGGGCTTGATTCTGCTGCGAAAAACCCTGTTAGAATGGTTATATCTTATTTATACAGCGAAAATTTACTTGATAAAATACTTCCAAAACTAATAGAGGCAGGCTACACAACAGAGCAGGAAGTGTCTTTAATAAAATTAGCAGTAGATAGGAAATTAAATTCAATAGAAACAAGTGCAGCAGGCAGGCTTTTTGAAAGTGCAGGCTCGCTAACTTTATTTAAGCGCTCTAATGAATACGAAGGGGAGCTGGCAGTATTATTTGAAAACCTGACCTTTAAAGAATGTAACAGACAGTATGAATTTATATATGAAGATAATGAAATAAAACTGCATAAAGCTTTTGAAGAAATGGTGGAAGATATAATAAATAACGAAAATAAAAGAATTATTTCATCTAAATTTCATAATGGCATGGTAGAAGTGCTTTATAAAATATGCTTAGATTTAAGAGAAAAATATAATTTAAGTACTATTGCTTTTTCTGGTGGAGTAATGCAGAATATATATTTAAGCAGTAAATTATATGATAAACTTTCATCAAATGGCTTTCAAGTATTAACTCATAAAAAAGTGCCTGCAAATGATGCCGGTATTGCATTAGGGCAGGTATACTGCTACTTAAATCAAATAGTACTTAAATATTAATTAAATTTCAACTTTTTTATTAAACTTCTTGTTAAAATCATCCGATATGGTATAATATCGCATAGTGAAGGAGGTATATTATGCTGTGGGCTAATGTAGGTATTATTTTATTAGTTTTGATTTTAGCAAGTATATATTTTCTTCCTTACAGGCGTCTTAAAGGCAAAGTATTCAAAAAACTTCTTCCAGACCCGGCAGGTATTACTGCTATGGAATATAGAACTTCAGCATACAGCCTGCAGTTAGAAAAACGTCAAGGTGTATGGTATGTTATAGATTCTGACTGGGAGGCAGATAAAGCAAAAGTTACAAAACTTTTAAACAGACTTCGTGATTTAACTGTTGATGAGCGTGTAACAGGTTCTCAGGATGACCCAGAATTTAATATAGGAAGTAATGGTTATTTAATATTAAATTATGACGGTCAAATTACTACTATTTCAATTGGTAATAGAGTTGAGCATGATGAAGATTATGTATATATTACAAAATCAGGAGACCCTGATATTTTAGTTGTTCATTCAGGAGCGTTAAGTTTGCTGCCAAAAGATGTAACAAGTTTTTCTGATACTGTTATTTTTGAGGCATTTTATCCGCAGATTAAAAGTATTGAGGCCAGTCTTGGAAACGATTATTTTACTCTGCACCGCACAGAAAACGGCTGGATGTTTGAAGGCAAAACATTAATTAAAGAAGAAAAAGCTCAAAGCTTTATTGAAAAATTATTAGCTGCAGAAGCTTTAGGGTTTGTAGAAGAAGAAATTCAGCTGCCTCAGCGTCCTACTGCTACAATTACTGTAAAAGTAAACAGACGCGGTGTTATAAGATACTTTTTTGAAGTGCCTAATCTGCAGGATAAATTTTTAATGCCATTAAAGGGCAGAATTTTATATGTAGATAAAAATGTGGTAAAAGATATCTTTGCTTTTACAGGTAAATAATTTATTATCATATAACAGCAAAATCATAAAAATATTATATACTTATATATAGTTATCAATAAAAGTTTATAATTCAATTATGTCCATATATATTTTCAAAATATTTTCTAAAAAAATACTTTATTAACTGAAAAAATAGTACTAATAAATTTTAGCTCTTTATTTTTTTAAAAAAACTTATTATACTTATTTCATATTTTTATTATGCTGTCATAAGCATTGTGGAGGATAAATTGAATAATAAAGTAGCAGTTATTGGCGGCGGCAGTTTTGGAACAGCATTGGCAACGCTTGCAGCATCTGATGGCAGAGAAGTTGTAATGTATGTTAGGGAAGATGAAATTATAAAAGCTATTAATGAAGCTCATGTAAACCCTGTTTTTTTACCTGATTTATTACTTCCTAAAAATGTAACAGCCAAATCAATGGACGAAATAGAAAAATGTGATGCAGAATATATAATATGGTCAGTGCCTTCCCAGTTTACAAGAAGTATGGCAAAAACTTATGCAAAAAGTCTAACTGGTAAAAATATTCTGCTTGCTACAAAAGGTGTAGAAATATCTACAGGCCAGCTTATGCTTTCAGTAATATCAAGCGAAGTAACAGCAAAATATTCTGTACTTTCAGGCCCTTCTTTTGCAAAAGAACTGGCAAGGCAGAAACCAACATCAGTTTCTATTGCTTCATATTCTGCATCTCTTGCAAAATGGTGGCAGGAAACTTTATCATGTGAGTATTTCAGGGTATATACAACTGATGATATGATTGGTCTTGAAGTAGGCGGCGCAGTAAAAAATGTTATTGCTATTGCAACAGGTATAAGCGACGGTATGTCCCTTGATAATAACGCAAGAGCAGCACTTATCACAAGAGGGTTAGCAGAAATTACTCGTTTTGGGCTTGCTTACGGTGCAAAAAGAGAAACATTTGTTGGGCTTTCAGGCCTTGGTGATTTAGTATTAACATGCACAGGTGAACAGTCAAGAAATTACAGCGTTGGCAGGCTTTTAGCTCAGGGTAAAGATATTGATGAAATAACTCAGTCTATGAAAATGGTTGCAGAAGGTGTACCTACTGCAAAGGCTGTATATCTTGCAGCTCATGAAAGAGGGGTTGAAATGCCTATATGCACAGAAGTATATAAAATAATATATGAAAGGAAAAACCCAAAAGATTCTGTAAAAGATTTAATGACAAGGCCATTAACAGTGGAACTGCCATATTAATATAATTTAAATAACTATAGATATTAAGGAGAATTTTATGTCAGCAGTAGGTAAAGAAGGAAAGATATGGATGAATGGCAAACTTGTTGCCAGAGAAGATGCAAAAGTTTCTGTATTAACTCACACACTTCACTATGGTGTAGGCGTATTTGAGGGTATCAGGTGCTATAAAACTGATGAAGGCTCAGCAGTATTCCGTCTTAAAGAACATATTCAAAGACTGCTTGATTCTGCACGTATATTTATGATAGATCCAGGCTATACTCTTGATGAGTTATGCGTTGCAACTGCAGAAACAGTAAAAGCTAATAATTTAGAAGAATGTTATATCCGCCCTATTATATATTTAGGAGATGGTGGATTAGGTATTAAAATAGATGAAAAATATCCAGTAGAAACAGCTATTGCTGCATGGAACTGGGGTGCTTATCTTGGTGAAGAAGGTATGTCTAAAGGTATTAAAGTATGCACATCTTCTTTTAACAGATTTCATGTAAATTCTACTGCTACACGTTCAAAAACATGCGGCAACTATGTATCAAGCGTTTTAGCAAAAAGGGAGGCTATTATCAGCGGTTACGATGAAGCTTTATTTTTAGATACAGAAGGTTATGTAGCAGAAGGCAGCGGCGAAAATGTATTTGTAGTTAAAAACGGCAAAATTATTACTACTCCAATGACTTCTATTTTAAGAGGTATTACAAGAGATTCTATTATGACTCTTGCCCGCGATTTAGGTTATGAAGTTATTGAACAGCGCTTTACAAAAGATGATTTTTATCTTGCAGATGAAGCATTTTTCACAGGCACAGCAGCAGAAGTAACACCTATCAGCCAGCTTGACGGAAGAAAAATCGGCTCAGGCGTAAGAGGTGAAATCACTGCAAAATTACAGGCTGCATTTTTTGATATAGTTAAAGGCAAAAATAAAAAATACAGCAGCTGGTTATACCCTGTTAAATAAATATGACAGAAAATTTTAATAAAGATAAAGTTACCGTTTTAATAGACGGTAACTCTGTAATTTATAGAGCTTTTTATAATGTGCCCCCATTAACAGCAGACGGTGTGCCTACTGGTGTTATCCATGTATTTTTGTCTGTACTTGAAAAGTTAAGGAAAAACCCTGCTGTTTCAGAAGTAATAATAGTTTTTGATGCAAAAGGTAAAAACCGCCGCCATGAAATGTTTGAAAGTTATAAGGCTACAAGGCAGGCAATGCCTGAGGATTTAATTACTCAGCTTAATATTTTAAAAGAGATGCTGCCTTATACCGGCTGCCCTATATATTCTATTGAAGGTTATGAGGCAGATGATGTAATAAATACATTAAGTAAAACTATTAATAACCGTGTATGGATTGTTACAAAAGATAAAGATTTACACCAGCTTGTTAATGATAAAGTGCAGATATATGATTATCAAAAAGATGAAGTTATAGATAGAGAAAAGGTTTATGAAAAATTTGGGTTATACCCTGAATCTATTCCAGATATGCTTGCTTTAATGGGAGATACAAGCGATAATATTCCAGGTGTTGCAGGCATTGGTCCAAAAACTGCTAAAACTTTGCTTGATGAATATAATAACCTTGATAATATTTATGCTAATACTGATAAATTAAAAGGCAAAACAAAGGAAAAAATTATTGAAGGCAAAGAAAGTGCATACCTTAGTAGAAAACTTGTAGAGCTTTTCTTTATAGATAATATGCAGGCAGATATTAAAGAACGTGATGAAGAAAAGTTAAAGCAGTATTATGAGCGCTACCAGTTAAAACAGCAGCTTTCATCATTAAATGTAGAGCAAAAAGTAAATGCACTTGAATATAAACAAGTTGATAATATTGAAATTACTGCATATTTAAATGGCAAAGTTTATGCAGTTAATGATACATCATATTATGAATATACAAGCGGCAGTGCAAAATATTTCTACGATATAAAATCATTAATAAAACAAGGTATATCTTTACCAGAAAAAGCGTTAGATATTTTACTGGCTGATTATCTTTTAGACCCGGATGCAGGCGGTATCAGGCAGTTAAAAGATGAAAGCGCAGGTGAATTTTTTGCAAAACTTTATAATAAAAGTAAAAATATAGATAAATTATTAAAAGAAAATTCATTAGAAAATCTATACTACAATATGGAACTTCCTGTTGCTTATATTTTAGCAGAAATGGAGCAGACAGGTATTTTAATAGACAGCAAAAATATAGAATCAGTAGCTGAAAAATTAAAAGAACATATAGAAAAAGAGTATAACCATATAAGAGATTTAGCAGGGCAGGAAATAAACCCAAACTCTCCAAAGCAGTTATCAGCATATCTTTATGACAAGCTAGGGTTAAAAGGCGCTAAGAAAAATAAAAGTGGCTATTCAACTGATGAAGATACATTAAAAGATTTACGCTTATCTTACCCTGCTTATGATGAGCTTATTTCTTCTATTTTAAAATACAGAGAAATAAATAAGCTTTATTCTACATATACTTTAAATCTGCTGGAATATGTAAAAGATGATAGAATTCATACAGAATTTAAGCAGACAGGCACAGCAACTGGCAGGCTTTCATCAATTAATCCAAATATGCAGAATATTCCACAAAAGGGAGAGTATGCAGAAATATTAAGAAGTTCATTTATTGCTAAAAAAGGCTTTAATCTTGTTTCTCTTGATTACTCCCAGATTGAGCTTAGAATACTTGCCCACTTATCAGAAGATGAAAATTTAATAAAAGCTTTTAATGAAGATAAAGATATTCATACTATGACGGCAGTAAGCATTTTTCATTTACCGTCAAGTGAGCAGGTAACACATAATATCAGGCGTATTGCAAAGGCAGTTAATTTTGGTATCCTTTACGGGCTTTCATCTTTTGGATTATCAAGGGATACAAAAGTATCAAGAAAAGAGGCGCAGGCTTTTATTGACGGCTATTTTGCATTATATCCAAAAGTGCGTATATTTATTGATAATATAATTGAGCAGACAAAAAGTAATGGGTATTGCAGCACAATATTAGGCAGAAAAAGAAAGATTGCAGATATAAACAGCCGCAATGCTAATATCAGGATGCGTGCAGAGCGTATGGCAGTAAATGCGCCAATCCAGGGCAGTGCGGCAGATATTATAAAACTTGCAATGATTAAGTGTGATGATTATATTAAAAGTAATAATATTGATGCAAAATGTATACTGCAGATTCATGATGAATTAATATTTGAAGTAAATGAAAATACTGCAGATGAATTTATAAAAAATATAAAAGGTATAATGGAAAGTGTAGTAAAACTTTCAGTTCCCCTTTTAGTAAATGCAGAAAAAGGCGATAACTGGGGGCAGTTATAAAACATTTAGGAGCATTAAATGTCTAATGTAAGCACTTTGTTAAAAGAAAATTACGACCTTAAAAACGAACTTGAAAGTATGGTTATGCGTGTTAAAGAAAACGAGGCAAAGCATAATGGTTTTAAAGTTGTACAATTTTCTATGCTTTTAAGTGATAATCTTGATGAAATAGATAACAAGCCTATGCGTTATATTGAAGAAATATTTGATATAGAGCGTGCTGTACTTTTTATTAAAAAAGATGCTATGGCATTAGTGCAGAATTATAATAATAAGGGCAAAAGGATAAGGGTTATTGATGGTGAATGTTTTTCTTATACTTTTTTAGATAATGATACACGTTCTGGCACAGATAAATCAGTTATCCATAAAGAGTTTCAGCTTATGCCATCAGATATAAATTATTCTTATGTTTTAGTGCCTGTAACAGATAACGGAAGAATTGTGGCAGCGCTTGGGTTTTATTCCAGTGATAAAAACAGGTTTTCATCAGATAATAATTATGATTTTGTAGAGGAGTTTGCTTTAATTGCATCTATTGCTCTTAAAAAGCTTGATAACGCTTTTTTACTTGAAATGCAGGCAAATACTGATTATTTAACATCACTTCCTAATAAATTTATATTTGATTTAACAGGAAAATCAAGCTTTGAAGATTATAAGCAAAACGGTCATGATTTTACATTTATTATGTTTGATTTAAATAATTATAAATATATTAATGATAAGTTTGGCCATTTAGCAGGTGATGAAATATTAAAGATGATATCATACACTATGCGCAGCCAAATAGGAGATTACGATATTTTAGGCAGGTTTGGTGGCGATGAGTTTTATCTTTTTACAGAAATCACAGATAAGGAAAAACTGCAGTCATATATAACAAACATACAAAATGCAGTAGAAAATATAATATATGAAGAAGATGAAAATATGTTATTTGGTTTCAGCGGCGGAGTAGTTACTGCCAGTGAAAAAGATTTTGCAAGTTTTGATGATATAGTAAGACTTGCAGATAACAGGCTTTATGAGGCTAAAAAACATACAAAAAAAGAACAGGGTATATCGCTTGAAAGTGTAATAGTGGGGATATAATATGATAATAAATAAAAATGATAAAAAGTTAGAAGAAATAAAAAACAGAGGTGCAGTTTTAGAGGGCGGTTATTTGCAGACTGCATCAGAAATTATATCAAATGTCAGGCAGAATGGTGATAAGGCGCTTTTTGAATATACAAAAAAGTTTGATAAGTTTGATATTAATAAAGATAATATAAAAGTAAGCAGAGCAGAAATAGAGCAGGCTTATAAAAATACAAGTAAAGAATTAACTGAAAGCATAAAAAGAGCTTATGAAAATATACTTGCTTTTCATAAACTGCAGATGGAAAAAACATGGCTTATAGAAACAGAGCATGGTGCAATGCTGGGGCAGAAAATTACGCCACTTGACAGCGCAGGAATATATGTACCTGGTGGCAAGGCAGCATATTTTTCATCAGTATTAATGAACGCAGTTCCTGCTGTTGCTGCTGGTGTTAAGCATATTTCTATGGTAAGCCCTGCTGTAAATGGTCAGATAAACAGTGCTGTGCTTGTGGCTGCAGATATTTGCGGTATAAAAGATATTTATAAGGTAGGTGGCGCTCAGGCTGTAGCTGCCCTTGCTTACGGCACTGAATCTGTTAAAAAAGTAGATAAAATTACAGGCCCTGGCAATATTTATGTGGCTATGGCTAAAAAACTTGTTTTTGGTGCTGTTGATATTGATATGATAGCAGGTCCAAGCGAAGTATTAATTATAGCAGATAATAAGGCAGATGCAAAATGCGTAGCCAGTGATATGCTTGCTCAATGTGAACATGATGAGCTTGCATCAGCTGTAACAATTGTATGGAACAGGGAGCTGGCAGAAAAAATTGAAAAAGAAGTGTATGCTCAGCTGGAAGTTTTACCTAAAAAACATATTGCAGAAGTATCTATTGAAAAACATTCGGCAATTATATTAGCAGATAATCTTGATGAGGCATGTGAAATCGCTAATAATATTGCCCCTGAGCATTTAGAATTATATATTGAAGACGCATTAAGCCATATAGGAAAAATACGTCATGCTGGCGCCATATTTGTAGGCGGTAACTCGCCTGAGGCAGCAGGGGACTATTATGCAGGGCCTAACCACGTATTACCAACTGGCGGCAGCGCAAGGTTTTTCTCACCTCTTGGCACTTATGACTTTTTTAAACGTTCAAGCATAATTTATTATAATAAAGAAGCCTTAAAAGCAGGCAGTAAAGATATTATAATAATGGCAGAAAATGAAAACCTGCAGGGACACGCAAACAGTATAAAGGTAAGAGTGGATAAATAGTAAAAAACAAAATCTTCTTCGCTAAAATAAGGCGAAGAAGATTTTATCAAATTATTTTTTAAAAGTTACATTAACAGAACCAGTTCCAAGGGCGCCTGATAAATTATCAGGATTTTCTATATAGCCAATTTTAGTGTAACTGTAAGAAGTATTAAAATTTTCATAAAATATTACTATACAGTTGTTTCCATAAAGCATAATATCGCCTTTTTTAATAGTGCCCACTCTTTCAGAATTAACTGGAAGTGTAGTATTTAAATAATAATATTTTTCGTTGTTGTTTAATTCAGTCATATTCATAGTTACAGGCAACATTTCTGCAAATTTTTGAGCCGTTTCATTATTATAAAATACAGCATTAAATATTTTACCATTTATATCTAATGTTATATTTATATTTTCCATACTTTCTGCTCCTGCACTATTATTATCCTGTGATATATTTACTTCTTTGCTGCTGCCTGCATTATCTGCGCAGGCAGTATTTATTGGTATAATAAAACAAATTAAGATAAATAATAAAAACTTATTCATTATTCAACACTTTCTAGTCAAAATCAAAAATATCGCTTAAAAAACCTCTTTTTTTATGCCTGCCGTGATGACCGTGCTGGCCGTGTTTATCATGATATTTATAGTCGTCATCATCATAATATTTTTTACTTTCATAATGTTTTTCTTCGCGGTATTCTTTTTGCGGCTCTTTATATGTTTCTGTTTGAGTCTGGTTACGCTCAATTATTTTATCAAGCTCGCCTCTATCAAGCCAAACGCCGCGGCATTCTGGGCAGTAGTCAATTTCTATACCGCTTCTTTCGCTCATTACCAAATCTTTGTCTTTGCATACTGGGCATTTCATAAAATCTCCTCCTTTTATAAAACTGATTTTTTCTTTAAATCTGATAATATCTGCATAGCCTGTATAGGCGTAATATTATCTATATCCATTTTTTTAAGTTCTTCTATTACAGGGTGAGAATCATCAAATACAAGTATAGGCTGCACAAACTTTTGTTTAACAGTTTTTACTTCTTTGCTTTGGGAAATAGATATATCTTCGTGGTTTTCTAAATCAGAAAGTACTTCATTTGCTCTTTTTATTACACTTTCAGGCAGTCCTGCCATTTTGCCTACATATATGCCGTAACTTTTATCAGCTGTGCCTTTTATAACTTTTCTTAAAAATATTACTTCGTTATTCCATTCTTCTACACTTACAGTATAGTTTTGAGCGCCTTTGCCTTTTTCTCCTATTTCTGTAAGCTCAAAATAATGGGTAGCAAATAATGTTTTTGCACCAATATTATTTAAAATATGCTCTGCTACTGCCCAGGCAATAGATATGCCGTCAAAAGTGGAAGTTCCTCTGCCTATTTCATCTAGTATAATCAGTGAGTTTTTAGTAGCATTTTTTAGGATATTTGCAGTTTCCACCATTTCCACCATAAAAGTAGATTCACCGCGGGAAAGGTTATCGCTTGCGCCAACACGGGTAAATATTCTATCAAGCAGTGGAATTTCTGCCATATCAGCAGGCACAAAACAGCCACAGTGCGCCATAACTGCAATTAATGCGCTTGAACGAAGATATGTACTTTTACCGCTCATATTAGGCCCTGTAATAATCAAAAGCCTGTCATCATCATTATCTAAATAAAAATCGTTAGGCACAAATGATGATTTAATTTTATTTTCTACAACAGGGTGTCTGCCTTCCTTAATATTAATTACACCATTTTCAACCATTTTCGGACGGCTGTAATTATTTTTTATACTTACATTAGCAAAAGCAGCAATAGTATCAATTTCTGCAATCAGCTTTGAAAGCTGCCTTAATTTATCTGCCTGGTTTGATGCGTATTTTCTAATATCATGAAAAAGAGCATACTCAATATCTGCAAGTTTTTCTTCTGCATTTAATATTTTATTTTCAAGTTCACGCAGTTCTTCTGTAATAAAACGCTCGCTGTTTGCAAGAGTCTGTTTTCTTTCAAAATAATCTGGCATTTTTGAGGCATTTAATCTGGAAACTTCAAAATAATAGCCAAATACTTTGTTATATCCTATTTTTAACTGGCTTATACCTGTTTTTTTTCTTTCTCTTTCTTCTATTTCTAATATTAATGATTTGCCGTTCTGTTTAATATCCCTTAATTCATCCACATGGTTATTATAGCCGCTTTTAATAATACCGCCTTCTTTAATGGCAGCAGGCGGTTCATCATTTATTGCTTTTTCTATTAAGAAATAAAGTTCTTCTTGAGCATCAAGCTTATATTTAGTAAATACGTCAGGCACAGACTGCAGCATCGCATCAAGCTCTGGAATATTTTTTATGGAAAGTTTAAGCCATATTAAATCTTTTGGAGTGGCTCTGCCTGAAATAAGGCGTGAGGTTATGCGCTCTATATCAAATATATTTGATAAAAGCCCGTTAACTGTGCTTAAAAATGATGAGTTATTAACAAAATATTCTACAATATCAAGGCGTGTATTAATGTGAGAAATATTTCTTAAAGGCCTTAATATTGTATTTTTTAAAAATCTTGCGCCCATTGGGGTTGATGTTTGGTTTAGTATATAAAATAAAGTGTTATCTTTACCAGCACTGGAATTTGTAAGCTCCAAAGTAGATGAAGCAACACTGTCTAATATTAAGTTATCTGTATCATTTAATGTAACAGGCAGCATAAGTTTTGTTGTCAGTATTAAATCATCCAGATAATCAAGTATCATAGCTATTGCCCAAATATAACCTTTATCCTCTATAAATAGTGCTTTTTCACTTGTTACATTATAATGAGAGAGAACTCTATTTAAGGCTGTATTATAGTGCCTGCCAGGGTTTCTTAAAGTTACTGGTATATTATTTAAATCTATATCAATATTAGATATTACTTCTTTTGCATCTAACCCAAGAGTAGATTCTTCAAGAGTTTCTATATTAATAGTTTTTAAATATGTTTCGCCTGTTGTTACATCAACTGCTGCCATATATACCTTATCAAGCTCTGCATATAAGCTTATTAAAAAGTTATTATCAAAAGTAACAACAGCTTCATCTTCTAATGCAGTAGCAGGAGTAACAACACGTGTAACGCCTCTTTTAACAACTCCTTTTACAAGTTTTGGGTCTTCTAACTGCTCACAAATGGCAACTTTTTTGCCTGCCTTTAAAAGCTTTACAAGATATGGCATATAAGAATGGTAAGGTATACCGCATAAAGGTATTTGATTTTCTGATGATTTATTACGGCATGTTAAAGCAATACCTAAAATTTTTGATGCAGTAAGTGCATCATCGCCAAACATTTCATAAAAATCACCCATACGGAAAAATAAAATAGAGTCAGGATACTGCTCTTTTATATCATAAAACTGCGCCATAGCAGGCGTAAGATTTTTTGGTCGTTCCATTTTTGCCTTAATTTATTTTATTTAGGATAGATACTGTCGTAAGCACTGCATTTAGGACAGTCATCTTTATACTGGTTTGTTTCAAACCCACACACTCTGCATTTAAAAGAACTGCTGTCTTTTGTAACATGAGCAATTAATTTATTATTAAATTTTTCAGCATATACTTTTGCACCGATAATTTTTGTATCAGGCTGCTCAATATATGATTCTAAAACTGTTTTTGCCATTTCTTTTTCGTTATTATATTCATACTTTTCTGCCAAAGCAATATGAATAAACGGATTTGATGCGCCGCCAGATACCTGCTGTTTTAAAAGGTTTGTAAGTTCAACTTCTTTTCCTGCTGCAATATATGCTTTTTCCACATTTTTTATGTCGTTCATATCTCTAAGCAGTCCGTCAGTAATAACAGATTGAAATTCATCAACTGCCTTTTGCACTTTATCAGTATTTAAATAAAGCAGTCCTTTTATAATTCTTGCAGGGCGGCAGTTTTTATTTTTTTCAATGGCAGATTTTATATATTTTAAAGCAGACTGTGCATTTTCTGCATGAACTGCCTTTTCTACCATACATTTTTCAAAGAAACCTGGCATTTCTTTGCCTGTAATTTTATTATATTTTGTATAATACTGCAAAGCGTTATCGTAACTTTGGGAGTAAAGGGCGCTTTTTGCCATAGTAATAATATTATCAGGGTTATTCATTACCTGGCTTTCCTTTTGTAAAAGGGAGACAGCTTTTGCATACTGACCTGCAAGCATATAATCTTCTGCCAGTTCGCCTATTAATGCATTTCTAAAATCTTTATCAAGCTCTTGATTGCCAAGCATCATTTCATGGATTTGTGAGGCTCTTGTAAAATCTTTCCTGCGCCTGAATAAGAAACCAAGTATTAAATAAATTTCTGGGTTTGCATTACCTTTAAATGCTATATCTTTTAATGTGTCAAGAGCAGTATTATCATCTCCATTAAAAAAAGCAGATAAGCCGTTTACAACAGAAAGCCCAGTTTTTTTAGGGCGTTTAATATTATTTTTTCTTGTCAGGAAAAATATAAAAACTACTGCTATTATAATTGCTGTTGATATGCTTGCAATCTCTGTATAAGTCATAAGTCTACCTTAAAGCATCTTTAATATCATTTTGTACTGCAGCTGCTGCCGGTTTTTCTTCTGCTGTTTGTTCCTGCTTATTTTCTTCTGTTTTAACAGGCTCCTGCGAAATAGTTAATTTTTGCAGCCTTTCTATTTCCTGCTGTTCATTTTTTATTTCTTTATTTAACTTTCTCATTTTTGATTTTAAAGACATATTTTCGCCCCATACAGCAAGAGCACCTATCACTATCCCTATAAAAAGTGTAATTATTACAAGCAGAAAAAGTGGTATGTTATATGTAACAACATTCATTAATGGTTTAAATGTAACAGTATTAACATTGCTTACAGAAAATATAATAAGGTAAGCAACAAATACAGCTTTTATTATTAAACTGATTATTCTAAGCATTTTTTAGTTCCTCCTGCAAAGCATTATAAAGCTTTTTATATGTAGCTTCAAGGTGTTCAGAAATAACTCTTGTTTCGCCAATTACTGGCATAAAGTTAGTATCCCCAGTCCAGCGTGGCACAATATGCATGTGCAGATGGTCTGCAATGCCTGCCCCTCCCGGTTTTCCCACATTCATACCAATATTAAACCCTTCTGGATTAAGTGTTTTTTTCATAACTTTTGTCATTAAGCGGACAAATTTCATCATTTCACTAGATTCTTCATCTGTTAGGGTTGTAATATCAGAAGTATGTCTGTAAGGGATAATCATTACATGGCCGTTATTATATGGAAATAAATTCATTATTATAAAGCAGTGGCAGCCTCTGTGAAGTATTAATACTTCCTCATCTTTTACGCTTTTTGGAGCGCTGCAAAATACGCAGCCAATATCTTTATGTTCGCCTGTAATATAATTCATGCGCCATGTAGCCCATAACCTGTCCATATATACCTCATATATATAATTTAATAATTTATATTACAGGTTAAATTACATTCTTGCAAGTTTTTTATTTAAAGCCCCGAGATAAAAAAGCTATTATTAATATAATGAAAGTAATAAGTGTAAAAGCTACAGTTAAGTTTGTCATTTCTGACACTATACCCATAACAGAAGGTCCAAAAAGTGTACCAAAATAACCTACTGTGGCAACAGCTGAAACGGCTATACTTAAAGGCATATTTCCTCTGTATCTGCCAGCTGCTGAAATTGTTACAGGCACCATATTTGCAAGCCCTGCACCAGTTAAAGTAAACCCTAAAAATGACGCCCAGCCATAAGGAATATAAAGCATTATTAATATACCTGCTGCGGCCAGCAGACTGCTTGCAAATAAAATATTTTTCATGGAAAATTTATCTGCAATTTTATCGCCTGTTAATCTAAATATCGCCATAGTAATATAGAAAAGAGAAAAGGAATATCCTGCATATTTTGGCTCAACCTGCCTGATTTCTCTCATAAACAGGGCGCTCCAGTCTAATATTACACCTTCTGCCACAAAAGCAATAAAGCATATCATACCTAATATAAAAAGTATACGTGTAGGTTTTATGAAAAGTTTTTGGGGCACTTCGCCGCCGTATGTTAAAAAGGCAGGAATACTTAATATAAGCATTAAAGCCATGGTAGATACTATTACTATTACAGAAGTAAATACTGAAAAAAACTGTAAAAGATATGTAACAATTAAAATACCAAAGAATACGCCAAAGCTGTACATACTGTGAAAGCCTGACATTAAATGTTTCTGCATACCTTCTTCAACTATTGCCCCTTGTATATTTAATGTTACATCAAGCATACCAAGCCCTATACCAAATAAAAACATAAATATTGCAACTATTAATATATTTGAAGCATAAGAAAGTATTAAAAGGCAAATCATTACAAGCAAAGCACTTGCAGTAACAGTTTTTCTGCACCCAAATTTTGCAGCTGTAACCCCTGTGAAAAACATACTTAAAACGGCACCAAATGCAATAAGTAAAAGTAAAAACCCAAGCTGAGCTTTATCAACTGATAGCCTGTCTTTTACAAAAGGCACAAGCATTGCCCACAGCCCAAATGCAAAACCTAAAATTATGTAACCTGAATATGTGCTTAATCTGTGCTTAAATGAAACTGCCATGATTCACTCTCAATTTATTTTATTAAACTAATAAAAGCAGGTTAAAGTATAAATGTTATAAAAAGAAAGCTTAAAAATAAGCTTTCTTACTTTATTATGCCTGACTGACTTGCCTGCTTGATTTTTTTATCAGTATTATACTGGCTTAAAGCATAAACAGCCCAAAGAGCAGCTGGCAGCCAGCCAATTAATGTAACTTGTAAAATTAAACATATTATCCCTGAAAAAGGTCTGCCTATTGTAAAAAATACTAAAAATGGTAAAAAAATAGCAATAATAAGTCTCATATTTTATATCCCTCATCTATTTATAGCCTTATATATACAAATATTTAAATATAATGCAAGGAAAAGTTTTAAATAAATCAGTTTTTATATACATAAAATGTAATGATTATAAAATGATTAACTTGCCTGTAAAAATAACTTGACGTTATTAATAAATTATGCTTTATAATTATACACTGCCTCTGTAGCTCAGTTGGATAGAGCGACGGATTCCTAATCCGCAGGCCACAGGTTCAATTCCTGTCAGGGGCACTTATTAAAGCCTTGATTATTCAAGGCTTTTTTTGTATAATTTTATCACATCTATATAATTCTATATAATAATACAAAAAGGGGAGATATTATGATTAAATTTATAAGTTTTATATTTATTTTGCTGTTTTCTATTTACAGTTATGCAGAAGAAAGCCAGTTCCAGGTTATTAAAGAAGCATATTTTAACGGAGGACTTTGTGAATATATTACAGAAGATAAAAAGCAGGTAAAACTTGATGAATATATGTATAGTAATCTATGTGCCAGCGTATATAAAACAAATATAGATGACTTAAATAAAGCATATTATGCATATAAAGAGTATTTAAAAGAAAATGCACGTTTTTCTGATAATATTTTAAAACATTTGTCAGAAAAAGCGCCTGATAAAAGAAAAGATGAAAATAAGATACATTTAAGATTTATATATAATAAGGTCGATTTTAATTTATTATTTATAAAAAAAGAAGATGGAATTTATGTATATGATTATACAGATATGTGGTATTTAAGATATGCATTTGGAGAAGGTGAGCCTAAAAAAATAAATGATAAATTAACAGTATATAATATGGGAAGTAAATTTATTGGAAAAAACTTAATTAGTAAAGATTCAAATTTAGTAATAAAAAATGCGTATGGCTTTAATGATAATGTAGATTATATAAAATTTGTTGTAAATACAACTGATATGGATATAGCATATAATATTATAAGAGAATATGTTTTCTCTGAAAATACTGAGTTTAATCAAATTATTGATAAAGCGCAGTTAGATGAATATTTTCCACCATCACTTGAAGAAAACAAAGCTACAAAATATATAAGTGATGATTATGTTACAACAGAGCTTTTAATAGGTGTTGTTGATATGAGCGTAGAGGAACTTAAAAGAGAGGGCGATAAAATCATCGGATTTACAGATGTAGCCCAGCCATAGTTTATATTAATTTATGTATTAATAATGTTATTTTTAATTTATCAGCTTTATAGTTAATCTTTTTTAAGATATAATTTTATATCTATAATTATTAAGGAGGATAAAATGGATAACAAAGAAGAAATTTTTGCAGGAATTATTGAAAGGAAGTTTGAATCAAGGCTTGAAATGCTGCTTTTAAAAAAAGGTATTGAGCCTGCAATACTTGATGAAGTAATTGAAGAAAGCATTTTTGATGATGATGAAGAATATTTTTATGTTTTTGCATTTAACCATAATTCAGAAAAACACCCTGTGCATATAATTGCTTATGAGATAGAAGAAGGCAAAGTTAAAAGCAGTGTATGCTGCAATAAAATAAAAGAAGATAAATTAACTGTAATTGATTATGCGTTTTCATTAAAAGATGCAAGAAAAATAGCTGCTGCTTTACAGGATAAAAAATTATTTGATGATATAAAAGTTGATTTCTGCGGCTTATGTATCAGCAAATTATACGGCGATATTGATGATTAATAGTTATAAATATTATAACTTATTGATAATAAAAAGATTTATTAAAAATTAATAAAAATTTAAAAAAATATTAAAGTATTATTTTTTATAACCGATAATAACTACACAAGGGGCAGAGAAAAGAAAAAAGCCCGGAAAAAAATGATAAGTTTTTAAAAAAAAGATTAAAGTATTTTGAAAACTTATCCGATAAGAAAAATGTGAGAGAGGTTAGGAAACAAAAGCTTACTTATAAAAAAGGAGCATTTCCTAATACACATTTTAAAATTTAATAAGATATATAAAGTGGAAAGTATATATCTTAACTTATTTAATAAGGTATCAAAATAGTTGAGCCCATAAGGAAATATCCTTGTGGGCTTTTTTTTGTTGCTTTATTAAAAAATTAAAATTTAGTGTATTAAAAATAAGTGTATGTATTTTTAATAATTTAAGCTTGGAAGGTATCAAAATAATTGAGCCGGTAAGGGTATCCTTATCGGCTTTTTTTATTACCTGCAGGCAATATGCAAGGACGAATATTTCAGGTTATATTTTAACAATATAATTGCGTAAAAAGGAAGTGGAGAGCCTGCAATAATATTTTAAAATTCATAACCACAAAAAACAATGACTTTTTAAAATGACGAAAATTTTTAACAATGAAAATGCGTCTAAATAAGTCAAAACAAAAAATAATGGCACAAAACACTTATCTATAAGCTATTTGGAGAGATAACTTATAGGAAAACTGGAGGAAAATTATGGCACTTTCAATCGTAAACAACCCAACTGCAATAGGCGCACAAGGCGGCGTAAACAGCGTAAACAGCAAACTTGCAAAAACAATAAAATCATTATCAACTGGTTTAAGAATAAATTCTGCAGCAGATGATGCATCTGGTTTAGCAGTATCTGAAAAATTAAGAGCTCAAATTTCTGGTTTAAATAAAGCAGCAACAAATGCTCAAGATGCAATCAGTATGTTACAAACTGCAGAAGGAGCAATGGGTTCAATGACTTCTATGGTTCAACGTATTAGAGAGCTTGCAGTTCAGGCAGGGGACCCAGCTTATACTACAAATGACCGTGCAATGTTACAGCTTGAAGTAGACCAGTTAAAAGAAGAAATAGACCGTGTATCA
>DXAQ01000142.1 GCA_019116905.1 Candidatus Mucispirillum faecigallinarum
TATCTTACATTAAAATAGAAGATTTAATTTATAATATATCAATGAATATTACAAAAGAAGAAATATTAGAGTTTTTTAGGAAGACAAGTCCAGAAAAGTATTATGCTTATTTACAACAATGGAAAGAAAGTTTTCAGAGAATTCATATATGTGATAATAGTAAACCATCAGAATTTTATTTTATTGAAAAATTATTATCTAGTTATCATGAGTATAGTGGAGAATTTCTCTATAAAGGACAAGCATATTTAAGAGATGCTTTTGAGCCGGAAGAATTAAAATCATTACTTGATAATTTGAAAGCAAAATATATAGAATATATTGAGGAATTATTTTCAGTAAGTTATACAAGATTTTATATAGAACAACAATGTGCTCATGCAGATGATGATTTTATTGATGATGATTATTAAAAAATAATATTATTATTAAATATGCGCGTAGATTTATACAAGAAATTATTATTTACTTTAAAGTTATTGTTTGGAATAATAAATAAAATTATATTTTTATTTTGGAGCTTTTATAATGAAAATCTTAATAACAGGTGGTATCGGGTTTATTGGGTCATCTTTAGTTTATAATATATACAAAGAACATGATATTACAATTTTTGATATAAGAGATAATAATAAAGGGTTTAAGATATATGACATTTTACCAGTGAAGTTTATTCAAGGTGATATTAATAATATTGATTTACTCTATAACATCTTAAATGAAGGGTTTGACTGTATTATTCATTTATGTGCAGTATCAAGAGTTGTTGTTGCTGAACAAAACCCTGATGAATGTATCAGAGTAAATATTAATGGCACAGATTCTTTATTAAAAGCTATACAAGTATCTAAGTCCAGTAAAGCTGTATTAATCTTTGGAAGCAGCAGGGAAGTTTATGGTAATCCAACATATCTGCCAGTTACAGAAGATTTTGAATATAATCCTGTTAATATTTATGGCAAATCAAAAGTATATGGAGAAAAAGCATTTATAGAATATTCATATAAGCATGGTAATCCATGTGGAATTTTAAGATTTTCTAATGTATATGGTAATGAGTATGATTTATATGGCAGAGTAATTCCAAGATTTATTATTAACATTTATAAAGATGAACCTGTATATATAGAAGGAGGTAATCAGTTAATAGATTTTACATATATTGATGATGTTATATGGGGTATTAATGCCTGTATAGAATATTTAACAGCAAATAATGTAATAGATATATTTCATATATTACCAGGAGTAAAAAATACATTATATGATGTTATTAGTGCAATAGAAAATACATTAAATAAAAAAGCTAAGGTATTTGTTAATCCTAAAAGGGAGTATGATGTTGAAAAGTTTATAGGAAATCCTGAGAAAATTCTTAAATACTTTGGCGACCACAAGTTTTATACTATTCAGGAAGGTATTCCATTAGCAATACCTAAATATATCAAAAATTTATAATAAGAAAAGGAAGTGTGAAGATGTTAAATGTATTAAAAGTTATACATGGTTTTCCACCTGATTATATGGCTGGAAGTGAAGTGTACTCCTATACTTTTTGTAAAGAATTAGTTAGAGCAGGTTTTAAAGTAAATGTTTTTACAAGAATTGAAAATGAGTTTGATGCACCATATACTATATACAGAGAAAATATTGAAAATATTGATATTCTGCGTGTTAATAAGCCTAAAGATTATTTATATAAAGATAAGTTTTATGATAAAAATATAGATGAAATTTTTGAGGCATATTTACTTGAAGTTCAGCCAGATATTGTTCATTTTGGTCATGTATGCCATTTATCTGTTAATCTTATTAAAATTGCAAAAAAGTATAATAAAAAAGTAGTTTATACACTGCATGATTTTTGGTTATCTTGTGTTAAGGGGCAGCTTATTAATAGAGAAAATAAAATATGTAGTGGTCCATCAGTAAAAAAATGTGCAGAATGTTCTCCTTATTGTCCAGATATTAATGAAGTAGAAAATATTTTGGAAGATATGAAAGGTATTAGGGAATTGGTGGATTTATATATTTCACCATCACATACTGTTAGAGACTTTTTTATACAAGAAGGTATTGCAAAAGAGAAAATTATTTATCAGCACTATGGTTTTAATTATGATAATGTTACATATAGAAAAAGATTTTATACAAAAGATTCAAAAATAACATTTGCATTTTTAGGCAGAATTGTGCCAACCAAAGGTATAAAAGTGTTATATAATGCATTTACAGAACTTCCTCATTTAGATATTTATATATATGGGCATATCGGTGGAAGTAGAAGATTTTTAGAAAAGGATAATATTCATTTTATGGGAGGATACCATAATAATGATATTAGAAATATATTAGATAAAATAGATGTTTTAATAGTTCCGTCTACATGGCTTGAAAATTCTCCGCTTGTTATGCAGGAAGCATTTTTAGCAGGTGTTACAGTAATTGCCTCAGATATTGGTGGTATGAAAGAATTAATAGGTGAAAACGAAGGCTTTTTATTTGAAACAGGTAATTATAAAGCGTTAAAATCAACTATTGAGCATATAATTTCTAATCCAGAAGTATTAAATACTATTAAAGATAATAGATACAAAGTATCATCTATTGAAGATGATGTAAAATTAACTATTAAACATTATTATCAATTATTAAATATACCTTGCTTAAAGCGAATAACAATTGATACAAATCCAGATACATGTAATTACAAATGTAAAATGTGTGATACACACAGTATTTATAATAAAAATTTTAAATATACAAGAAAAGATATGGATAAAGAATTATTATATAAATGTTTGGAAGAAGCAAAAAATAATAATGTATTTGAGATTATACCAACCACTATGGGAGAGCCTGTCTTATATAAATATTTTGATGATATAGTAGAATTTTGCAGACATAATAATATTAAATTAAATCTTACAACCAATGGAAGCCTCTTATTTTCTCAGAAATATCCAGAATCTTATATTAAAGAAAAGCTGCTTCCTGTAATAAGTGATATAAAAATATCTTTTAACAGTTTAGATAAACAGATTAA
>DXAQ01000143.1 GCA_019116905.1 Candidatus Mucispirillum faecigallinarum
CTTCATGGAGCATATTTTTATATACTATATTTTCTATATTTTTATAGCCTATCTTTTCAAGTGAATATATACTGTCTTTTAAGCCTTTTGCTCCTTTTGTAACAGGGTCCTTTTCTCCGGTAATACTTAAAATTGGTAAATCAGGGTTAAGGCATCTATATCCTTTAAAGTTATGAAGTTCTTTCATTGCTTTAAATATATTATATATGGATACATTCATATATTTATAACCAGTGCAGAACGGGTCTTGATTATATTTTTCCATAGTTTCCTTATTTGAGCATACCCATGAAGTATTGTTATTATCAGCAAAAGTCTGCAGAATAAAGCTTTTTCCTTTTTCGCCTCTAACCATATTTATAAGTCTGCCAAGGATAAGCCCAAAGTTAATAAATTTATTATATGCTACTGTTCCGCTTAATATCAGCTTTGATATTTCATTATCATGGTTTTGCAGGTAAGTTCTAGCAATCATAGAACCGTAAGAATGACCAAGCATGTAGATTTTTTTCTCTGGGTATAATGATTTGATATATTTTGTAATTTCCAGCTGGTCAAGCACAAGTAAATGGATATCTGCCATATATCCAAGTGGATATTCTTGATTTACTGAATACCCGTGGCCTCTGTTGTCAGAAATAAAAACAGAATATCCATTATTTTGCAGATATTCAGCTACATGGTAATATCTTTTTTTATGTTCTTTTAAACCGTGGATTATTTGTATTACTGCTTTTGGGTTATCTGCCTTAAATGAAGCCATACTAAGCGGCAGTTCATCTATTGCATTAATAGTAAATTCATTCATATATATACTCCATACTATTAATTATTATAGTAATATTTTTTAGAAAAAGAAATATAAAATCTATCTATTTTATATTATTTAGATGAATGTCTACATATACTATTAATATCTTTCTTTAATGCATTATCTGCTTTATTTCTGCCTATGCAAAGCACATATATAAATATTTCCATATTAATAAATTTAAGAAACATTATAAAAAACTCTTTTCATATTTAAAAATACTGCTACAATATATAATAAAACTTTTGGCGGTAAAATATGATAATTACAAATGTAGAAACAAGCGATTTAGAAAGTATATTAGCTATACAGGAAAGTGTTTTTCAAGAAGAACCACTTTTAACTGGGCTTGATTATTTTAATCAAGTTACTTCTATTAAAGATTTAGAGAAATGTTTTGAAAAATATGAGTTTTTAAAGGCAGTTGATGATGACGGTACAATATCTGGTTTAATATGTGCAAAAGAAGAAAGTAATTTTGTATCAATATTAGCTGTTATGGTAAAAAAAGAAAGACGTAATAAGGGGATAGGTAGAAAACTTGTTTTTGCAGTAGAACATCTTTATTCAGGTATAAGGTGTGAAATCCAAACGCCAAATACTATGCCTAAAAACATAGCTTTTTATGAAAGTATGGGCTACAGCGCATGCAGGCAGCAAAATAATACAAAAGGTGAGCAGATTATTACTTTTGAAAAATTAAGAGAAATACATTGATAAAAATAAAGCTGTATATTGTATAATATACAGCTTAAAATTATTATAGATTTTAAAAATTAATTATTTAATCTGCAGAAGACAGCCTTTTGATAAGAGTAACTTCATTTCCTTTTTGATTATATTTGATTTCAGAAAAATACATTCTTGTAATAAATATGCCTCTGCCATGGAGTTTTAATAAATGCTCTGTATCAGTAGGGTCTGGCAGTTTAGTTGTATCAAAGCCTTTGCCCTGGTCTGTAATTGTAACCATAAGAGTATTATCACGCAAATCAATATTAATATGTGTAGTTCTTTCAGCCAACTTTTTATTATTAAGCCTTTCATTTAAAAGGTCATAATAAGTGCCTGCTTCAGTCGCCTTAAATTTTTCATCTGCTGTAATCTCTAAATTACCATGCTCAATAGAGTTTGTAAGCATTTCAGAGATACCTACACGCATTTTTTCAAGCTCATAAAATTTAAAAAACAGCACAAACTCTGCTGTCATTGCATAAACAAGCCTGTCTATATTAAAAAAATCATTTGATATAGTGTATTCTTTATGGAAAACATAAGGCATAAGTGAAGGGTAATAGTTTGTAAGCAAAACACCGTGAAATATTATATCTACTAAAAGACGAAGATGAGTATGGTTGAAGTTTTCTTTTAAGTTGTAAACATTGTTTAATACTTTATCATTTGTAATAACACATGTTTTACCAGCAGTGCTGAAAGCCTCTACCATATCTTTTTGGTCAGTAATTATAACTATAAACGGTTCTCCATCCAGTTCTTCTGGAGAAGATACAGCATGAATAGCAATCTTTTCTTCCTGACAAAAAGATTCTAACCTTTCTAAAAATTCTTTATTTCTGATACAAACAATTATTCTTTTCATAATTTATTTACTCTACCATACCTACTAAAAAAATCAATATAAAATTATTATATTTAAAAAAAATATTTTATTTATATTATTTTATGGTATATTATAGATTAAACATATAGTCAAGAGGTATGATTAATGCAGTTGTGTGCAGAGTGTAGAAGGTTAATAAAACTTTGGTTTCTTTTTGCAGTAATTTTTTATGTTACAGTAAAGGGTTACAATGTGCCGCCTTCATTATTTATGCTGCTTATAAGTATAGGTATTTTTGCATCTCTTGGATTTTGGGCAGGATTAATAGAAGTTTTTACAATCTTACTGCCTGTTATTTTTATTTATTTTTTTACTGATAATATTTTTGCTCTTTATCTTATTCCATTAACTAATACTATGCTTATTCTTGCATACAGGTCTGGCAGGCTGCCTGCTGCTTTTATTTCATATATTTATATTATTTTCTGGTCGTATTTAACTTATTTATCTTACAGCAATATTCTTGACTATATAATAATTTTTATTTGTTTTATAAATATTTTAATTCATATAAAAGGGTTATTTATAAAGGCAGAAGAATCTCTTAACTGGTCATTTATTTCAGAAAATAATGATGAATATAGTAAAAACATTTTATCATATTTAAAAGAAGGGCTTTATGATATAAAAGGGGAGATAAGCAGGGCAGAAGATATAGAAAGTGTTGAAAATAATATTGTTATATATGCTGAAACTAAATATGCATCATTAAATATGGCATTTTTACATAAATTATATAAAAGTCTAAAAAAAGTAAATGGTAAGAAAGCATATATTTTATATAAAGCGCCTTTTTTTCCAGAAATGGCATATATTCCATTATGGCTTATGCTTTATATGAAAGGTTATAAAGTTATGGGCAGAGCATACTATATTGAAGGTATGGCTTCAATAAAAACAGCTAATATTTATGCAGCTTACGAAAAAGAAATGGGGAAAATTATATCAAAAGGAATGTTTGATATTGCAGACGGCTTTAAATCTGCACTGCCTTTATATATTCATTTGCTGCCCTTTGCCGTATTAAGTTCGCTGTACCATTTTATTAAATATAGAAAAAGAAAGTGATATTTAAAATTAGATATTTGTTTCAATAAATAAGTCTACTGCATTTTTTAGTGATTTGCATGCATTGTTGATATTCCACTGCTGATTTTCTATATTTCCGCAAAAATTTGATACTGCCCTTATTTGATAAGGCTTTATGTTAAACTTATTAGCAGATGCGCCAAAGGCAGCGCCTTCCATATTTTCAACATAGGCATTAGTTTTCATCATATATAAATTAGAAAGACTGTCAAACTGCGGTATTAGTGATACTGTATTAGATGATACTTTTTTAAAGTTTTCAAAAACAGTAAATTCTGCTCTATTGTTTTCTGCTATTTTAAAGCCTTTTTCATGAATAGTTGTAAGAATAGTGCCGTCATAATTTGCTTCATCAACAAAATAATCATAATCAATGCTTACTATATCACATATATTTATATCAGTATTATGGTAAGCGCCGCATATACCTGTTAATAATGGATATTTTGGCTTAAATTCTTTAAAAAAGAGAGCAGAAATCATTGACGCGTTAGATTTGCCTGCACCTGTTATAATTACAGGTATTGATTTATAATAGGCAGTATTAAAATCATTAAATGATGAAAAATCAGAAATATTTAAAACTTTTTTACATTCAAGAAAAGTAGGGAAGAAAATAACAATATTGCTTTTAAACATTAATTATTTCAGCCCTGCGTGGTTTATCCTGTATGTATTTGCAAGTAAATGAGCCCGTTTATATTCACTGTTTGCAAGCACCTGCACATTATCCATATTTCTGCCTGCTACAAACCTTACAATAATATCTTCAGGAGACATTCCGCTTTTTTGCAGCCTGCTTATTGTTTCAGCAGCTGCCATAATATTTTCTTCACTGTTATATGGGTTTGAAAAAGAGCTGCGTAAAAAGTCATAACATGAAATTGTTGTAAGCCCCATGCCGCCTGTTAATGTAAGTGAATACTGATGAGGTTTTGATATTAAAACAGAAAGCATATTTTTATCAACATCATAAATATCTGATGCTTTTTCAAGAAGTATATCTATATCTTCAGAAGAAATCTCTTTTAAGTTAATGCCTGTATCAACAACTATATCTTTTACAAGAAAATATAAAGCTGTAACCCTTTCATCAAAAAATGATGGATTAATTAACTGGCGGGGGTTTAACCCTGCAAGAAACGATACTACATTTATACACAATAATGTCAGAACACTGGCAGATAGTAATTTAAAATATAACTTTTGCAATTTATTACCCAAAAAATATAATATATTTTAGGAATATCTTATATAAATTTATTTGTCAAGCAGTTTATTTAAAAAAAAGCCTTTTATATCAAGAAAAAATAGATATTGAATGTAATTATGCAGTGCCGATGCATAATGGTTAATATTATTTATATGTAATAAATAAGTATAAATTCATAAATTTTTCAAGTATATTGGCAGTTAATTGTGTATATAATACGTGTATTCTGCTTAAAATTCTAATATAACATTATTTTTTTAAGATAAGATATGCAGTTATTACAGCAGCCTGCAAAGCTGGTATAAGATTTTTTTCATCAAAATCAAAATAATTATTATGATGACCTGCGCATTTATCAATACCAGCCTGAATATACGTTCCTATACCATTATTTTCCTGCACGAAGCTCATCATAGTGGCAAAATCTTCACCAGCTCCAAAGCTTACATTATCTATTATATTTTTATAGTCAGGAATATATTTGACTGCCTCTTTAACGTATTCAATCATTTCTTTACTGCTTTGCCCGCTTTGTGAACCGCCTGCAGTTTTTATTTCATAAGTGCAGTTTTCCATTAAAGCAGCTGCCTCAATAATTCTTTTGCTTTCCTGCTCCATATATTCATTTAAGAAACTTGTTTCGCCTCTTGTTTCCATAATTATTTCAGCCTTAGAGGGAATAACGTTTCTTCCTTCGCCTGCTGTTAATTTTCCTACATTTATTCTTGTTACCCCATGACTATTTCTGCTTATTGCATGTAAGTTTATAGCAGCATTACACGCAGCAAGCAGCGCATTTCTACCTTCTTCAGGATATGCTCCTGCATGGGCAGATTTGCCATAAAAAGTAACATCATATTTAGTTGAGGCAAGAAATTTATCTGCTCCGCATATAATAGTCTGGCTGTTTCCTGCCTGAAAACCTATGTGCATACCTATAATATGTGTTATGTTGTTACAGGCGCCAGCTTTTATCATAGGCAGAGCGCCACGCAGTCCTTCTTCTGCTGGCTGGAAAATAAAGCGGATACTTCCTTTTAAGCTGTCTTTAATATCTGCTATAATTTCAGCAGCAGCAATACCAAGCGATACATGGGCATCATGGCCGCAGGCATGCATTGCGCCTTTATTTACTGATGAAAAATTTTCTTTATTTGGCCTGTGTGTTTCATCACTTGTTTCAGTAACATCGTTGCTGTCCATATCAAAACGAAAGGCAAGGAAAGGGCCATCATCGCTGAATTTCATATCTGCCCAAAAACCAGTATAACCGTGAGTCATTTTTTCAACAATTTCCTTATCTGCTCCCTGCATTACTGCTCGTTCTTGATTTTCTTTTAATATTTCTTCGCATGGCACACCCATCATATATTCTTTATTATTAGCTTTTTCACCCATAGTAATATGATAACCTAGTGAAGATAATTTTTTCTGGGCAATAGATGAAGTTCTAAACTCTGTCCAGCCAGTTTCTGGGTATTTATGCAAATCACGCCTGCATTTTATTATTTCATTTTCTTTTTCTTTTGCTAATGTTTTAATTTTTTCTATCATTGTATTATCCATAAATTTTTTTATCATTACATATTTTATAATGCTGCCACACCAGTTTTATTACATATAAAGAAGCATAACCATTGATATAATAGATGCAAGGACAGCGCCAGGAGCTGTTCTTTTAGCTATTTCAAACGGGCTGACTTTTGCAATTCCTGCAGCTACAATTGTAGCTCCTGCAATAGGGGAGGCTGCTCTGCCAATAGCACCAGCTAGAGCCGCGATAGAGCCCATATTTACAGGTTCAAGCCCAAATGTTTTTGCATGAATAGTAACAGATTCATTAAATGCAATTGTAGCAGCATCACCAGAGCCGGAAACTACACCTAACAAAAATGGCCCATAAGTTGCAGCAATAGAAACTAAATGCTCAGAATTTTTAAGTCTAGTAATAAGAGCATCTACAAGCCCTAACGATTTCATACCTGCAACAAATACTGCAGCACACATGATTATTCCAAATATTTCGCCATATCCTTTACCCATACCAGAGAAAAATTCATTTGTAGCTTTTGCAGGGTTTGTTCTTGTTGCAGCTATACATAATATGGCGCCAATAAGCATTGCATGAGGTATAGCAATACGTTCTGCCCATGGGACAGCAGCACGCACGTCCTGCATACTTAATACAAGCAGCATTACAACAGGCACAAGCGGCATAACTGCATAAAATGGATTAACTTTAAAATTTGTATCTATTTTAAAGCTGTTTGTTTCATCTACATAACCTTTATCTTCTTTTAATATTTTAGCCATAATAGTAAGTGTTGCAGCAGCTGTAAGCATTGCAGTAATATCTGTAAGTGCATGTACTTTTATAACCTCTATAACATCCATACCAGAAATTTTTGCAATAATTGGCTGGTGGCTTAATCCTGGACTCAACATTGAACCCCATGTGCCAAATATAACTGCAGCAGCTGCCATAGCAGGTTTTACGCCAACCGATATAAGCAGAGGTATAAATATTGTACCAACAGCAGCAGTAACACCTGCAGCACTGTTAAGTGATATATTAACTAAAAATGTGCATATAACAACACCAGGGATAAGTACAGGTCTTGCTTTCATTAATATTTTTGCAAGCCCATTTACTAAATGTTTATCAACTTCAGTTATTTTCATTACGTAAGAAAACCCCATAACTGAGCATATACTCCAAATAAGCCCTTCAGAAACCATAGATTTTTGAAAAGCATCAAAAGCAAGCAGTGGTTTTAGTGTAGCAATTGTCATTACAAGACCTGTTCCAAACAACACTGTTTTTGTTTCATATCTTTTAATTAGAAGTACAATAGCAGCAATAACGCATACCGCTCCAAAAATAACCCCAAATACTCCACTCATAATATACTCCAAAACAATTTTATAAAAATGATAATATTAAAATATTACTTTGTAAATAAAAATGTTTTTATTGGTTTCTATGTATATAGTAACTTATTAACAAATAAATAAAAAATCAATAAAAACAATGTTATAATATTATCTATTTTTATGTTTAATAATATTTATGATAATTTTAATGAGCTAAAATATAAAAAACAATTATATTATATATAAAAATAATAACGAATGTTAATATTGTTGATATAATTAGTTATTGACTTTTATTTTATTATATATTAATAAATATAACGATAGATAAAAACAGGAGTGGAATATGAAAAAACTTTTTTATTTTATTAATGCAAAACTTTTGTTTATGCTTATGCTGATTACTGTATTATTAGCTGCCTGCAGTGAGCAGGACAGCAAATCAAATGGAGATAATGGATTAAATGTTTCATCATATTATCCTTTGGATATTTCTCCAACAGCACTGCATGAAAGAATAACTGTTCAGTTTAACAGAGTAAGTGGTATTGGTGCAGAAAATAGTGATGCATGTCTGCCATATTATGATGTAAAAATTGGATTAGGTGATGATATTAATACTGCGTATGATTTAGGAACTGTTGAGCCAAATGACAGTCTGCTTATCAGGTTTGCAGTAAAGAAAACTGAAAGTGCATCAGACAGCACAGAAGGGTTTCCATTTTTTTATTATACTGAATTATCAGATAACACAGAATATACTATATGGATAAGGTCTAATTTTTCTAAATGCGGATATGGGCAGTCAAACTGGACATACGTGAAAGCTACTCCTATACCATATCCAAGTCAGCTTGAAAATGTTAAAGTGGAGCAGGGAGATAATCATCTTCGCTTATCATGGGATAAAAAAGCTGGGGAAATTTATTCTGTTCATGTAGATGACTGCCCGTCAAAAGAAGGACAGTATAGTAAATGGACACCTGCCTTATCAATAAATAATAACCATTATATTATTGAACTTGCAAATAATAGTGAGTTATATGACGGTTCAGACCATTCTATATGTATTGTTTCTTATAATGCTAATGGGTTTTTAGATGCAGATAATAAAAGCACATGGAAAGTTTTTGGAAAAGATATATTTACTACAGTTGAAGAAAAATCATTACTTCAAGGCAAACCTGCCACAGCTGCACCAGAAAAGCCTGTAATAGAAAATATGCAGGGGAAAAATAAAAGGGCAGAATTTAGTTTTAAAACTGCACCTGCTGGAAGTGCTGCAGTTTCTGTTTATCAGGCAGGATATTCTACTGATAATGCAAATTATACATGGTTAGAAACTGCTGTTCCATTTAATTATGATACAGCAAATACTGTTGTAAGCAGCTTAGAAAACGGAAAGCTGTATTATATTAAACTGCGTGCAAAAAATTCATTTTCAGAAAACTTTGTAGAAAGTGAGCCTGTTACTGTTACACCAGAATATACACCAGTTGATTTAAATGATTTAAACCAGTATTTAGGCACAGCAGCAGGTGATTTTATATATGCAGAAGATGTGCCGCACAGTGATTTCTGGCGTATCAGCACAAATTTTAATGCTGGTGGTAGACCAAATACTGACAGGCTTGTAAGAGGTAAAGAAACAGCACTTGGTAACCTTTTTGCAGATGCTGTAAAATGGTATGGTTCAGAAATGACTAATACAAACCCTGATTTTGCATGGCTTATAGGGGATATGATTAATCAAGGGATACAATCTTCTCAAGTTATTACTACTGCATTTCTGCAGACTATTATTACTTCTGATTATTTAGATGATACTCTTGTAACAGTAACACTTAATGGTTCAGACTTAATCATAAATGATGATTATACTCTTAATTTAGACTTATATCCTGCAGTAGGGGACAGCTCAAACCCATATACAAAAACACTTTTTGGTCAGGCAGCATCAGTATATAGAAACAACCACTACGGCGGTTCAGGTGGCACTACATATAACGGCAAATGGTGGGGAATACCATCAAGCGAAGTTCGTTATACAATAGAATATATGGCTTACAGCATTGATGAATTTAATGAAAGATTTAATACTAACTGTTCAACTATTAATAAATCAACAGGTATAGACAGCGATACAGGTGCATTATATGATGCAGTAAATGACCCAAAAAAATGTTATCTTTTAACGTATGAGGCGGCTAACCCAGAATCTGGCGACCCTACAGAAACAAGTGTTATGGGGTATAAAAGAGGCAGAATTATGCAGGGCAGCTTATTTATAAATAATCAGGCAGTATATGAGAGTAAACAGTATGTAGTTATTACCACAACTAAAACTGCAAAAGAAATGTATGTAGCATTTTTAGGTAAACAGCTAACACCAGTATTAGATATGAATAACCAGCCTGTTACATTATTAAAAGCAGTTGCAGAATATGTGGCATATAAAAACAGTATTTCTCCATACCTTGATGGCAGAATAAAATTATCAGGAGGAGTACCTGGAAATACTGCAAATGATTTTAATGCAGGAAATTAATATTTATTAAACAAATATACAGGGAAGATTTTATCTTCCCTGTATTATTTTTTATGGGGCATTTATGGTTAGATATTTTCTTTTTTGTTTTATTATTCTTTATTCAAGCATAAGTTTTGCTCAAAATAAACAGCAGGTGGAAACAGATACTATAATTGTAACAGATACTAAAACAAAAGAGAAAGGGCAGACTATTTTTCAAGACGAGATGCAGAATATGAACGCTGTATCTTTATCAGATGTTTTATCATTAAGTCCTGGTATAATGATAGATGAGGGAGGAGCCAGGGGAGATACTACATTTAGGATAAGAGGTTTTTCAAGTTCTACAATACCAGTAATTATTGACGGCATATCTACATTAAACCCATATAATGGTCAAAGCGACAGCTCTGCAATGCTTACAGGTGATACAGAATCAATCACTATACAAAAAGGATATTCTACAATGCTTTCTGGAAATAATGGTATGGGTGGTGCTGTGCTTTTAACTTTGGCAAAACCAAAAAAAGTATTTGAAGGATTTTTTAAAACTTCTATGGAGTATGATGATGTTTTTGATTTTGCAGCTGTTAATAATATATTAAGTATTGGTTCAAAAACTTCTAAATTTTATATTAAAAATACTCTGCAGTACAGGGAGATTGACCATTATCTTTTGCCAAAAAGTTATAAAGCTATGCAGGGCAGCATACAAAAAGATAGAAACAGACTTTTTTCTGACAGGACAGATTTAAAAAATACATTAATTGCAGGTGTAACTCCACTTGATGGTCTTGATATTTGGCTTGCATATATTTACAGCGATTCTAATAAAGGAATGGTAAGCCCTGAAGTAAGCTCTGTTTATTCACTATGGGGCTGGAATTACGATAATCATCACAGTATATCACTGCACGGCAAATATGATAAAAATAAAATCAAGCTTAATTTTTTGGCCTTTTATGATACGTATGATAATTCTATGAGTATGTATTCAAGCCTTATACATGTAGATTATAATGCACCATACCGCACAAGTATTTATGATGAGTATGCAGCAGGTTTCAGTATAAACGGCAGTTATGAAATAAGTAAGGCTCATATTATAAAATCTGCCATTACTTACAGGCAGGATAATCATATTGGTTTAAGTGAGGATAGTTTAGGTTTAGAAGAAGATATTAATGTTACAGAAAATAAACTATCATTTGGGGTGGAATATAATTATAAGCCTGTAGAAAAAGTAACACTTTCTGCAGCATTAGGGTTTGATTCTTTAATACCTTCTAATTTTTACAGCAAAAATAACAGTTTTAATAATCAGCTTGGTTTATCATCATATAATGTGGAAGTTATAAACAGGTTTTTATTTGCTGGTCAGCTTGGTATATTTTATGAATTTATAGATGATAATAATTTATATTTAACTTATGCAAGGAGAAACCAGTTTCCAACAATGAGCGACAGGTATTCAACGCAGCTTGGTGAAAATCTGCCAAATCCTAATTTAAAGCCGGAAGTTGCAGACCATGTGGAGCTTGGGTATAAAGGTTCATTATTTGATATGCTTTATATTGATACAGCGCTTTATTACAGCAGTGTGTCTGATAAAATGGTTGTTATGGAAGTACCAAACCCTGTTGTACCAACAACTCAGGTAGATTATCTTATGAATTTAGATAAAGTTTCTCTTTATGGGTTTGAGTTTTTATCAAATATATATATTTTAGATTATGCAGAAATAGGGCTAAATTTATCATTAAATAGTTATAATATTGATAAAAGCCAGTCAAAAGCAGATGTTATGACGTATTATCCGCTTTTTTCAGGAAAAGGGTATATTAAAATAACACCATGCGAATATATAGCCATAACACCAGTAATAGAATACACATCAGAAAGATATGCAGATATTTACGGCATACATAAATTAAATGGTTATTTTTTAGCACATTTAAATATTAATTTTTTAATAAATGAACATTTTCAGATAGATTTTTCTATCAGGAATATTACAGATGAATTATATGAAACAGTGCAGCACTACCCATTAAAGGGCAGAAACTACACTTTATCTTTAACAGCAAAAATTTAAGCCTTTAATATATTTACCATTTTAATACATTTCTTTTTAATAACAGCCTGCAGTATTGCTCCTTCTAAAAACAACTCTTTTGCATTTTCTTCATCAAGCACAATAGAGCCTGAAAGACATTCTATACCGTATTTTATTAAAATATCTGTAAGCGGAGTTGTAGGCCCTACAATATAAGTTTTAGCATTTTTTGATAATTCTAAAAGGCGGGGCAGAGTTTTATTTATTAAAGTAACGGCTGTTGTAAAAAAATAATCCTGATTAGGCAGTATATATTCACATGCTGGGTCTGGTAAATCATACCTTAATAAATCAGGTTTTCTTTCTAAAATAGTAAGATTACATATTTCTCTTAATTTTTCAATATTTGGAAAATGGCCTGCTATTGTAACATTTTTACCTTTTACCTGCTCTTTAATCAAATCAAAAATACTTAAATTAGAAGTGCTTTCATTAATATTTGCAAGTGATTTATTATTTTTGCCGTTATAATAAGAATTAACAGCTGCCATACCAATGGAGGCTTCATGAAAGTCCCATGATTTTGCATAAGCTGCTAAATCCTTTAATTTCATACCTTTCATACTGCCTGTAAGTTTTGTGGTAATGGGGCTGTCAGCCATGCGCATTGCAAGCCCAAGCCCCATTTGGCTTTTTACACCAACCCAGTGGGGGCTTATAAAGCAGTATTCTACACTGTAATTATCTTCAATATTATCTATTAATTCATCATATATTTTCCATTTATCCATACTTCACCTTAATCAATAATTTTATAATATGCTCCATTTGCACATGCTCTGCATTTTATTATGCCATTATCTACTACCTGCCTGCCGTCTAATATATTTTCTCCACACTGGCTGCATACTGCATGGTCTTTTGGTTTGCCTGGTAAATCATTTTCATCAACAATAATCTCTACATTTTCCCATTTAAAAAGTTCTTCATCGCTGTATTTTGCCCAAAACTTTTTTATATCTTCATTTTCCTGTGGTCTGTCATTATTTACAGGCTTTATGCGGATTGCTTTTTTTGTGGGAATATAATAAAAAGACATAGCCATTTTACCATAATCTTTATATTTCATTCTTCTTCTGCCCATTGTAGCACCTGTTACAACGTAAGCTGCATCAGTTGCACACCTGTCTGATTCTACAAAAACAAGTAAATCACGCATTTTTTTAGGGTCTCTGTCAGCAAGTCCCATAATTTCAAGCCCCAGTCTTGCCATTCTAACTCCTAAAATCTGCCCGCTGCATAAATGACCATGATAGGCAGCAGCTTTTTCTAAATCTTCTTCAAACGATACCATATTCTCTCCTACATTATATATTTAATAATATAATATAATATAATAATTGTTATATATCAACATTATTTATTTATATATTAAAATATATATTGACATTTTTAGTAATACAATATATAGATAATGTAACACGATAACACGATTTAGTCAATACGTAACACTATAAGGGAGGAAATTATGAATGTTTGTTATAATAAATTATGGATATTATTAATTATATTAAATGTAATTTTTGCAGGTTGTAGTAATGAAGATGGTTCTGCACCATCTATTATTATTACTGGTCCTAAAACTATTGAAATAACAGCAAAACATGAAGAGTTTGCAGTTCAGTTTTCAAAAATATCAGGCATAGGTTCAGAAAATAATCAAATACTACCATATTTTGAATTTTTTATAAATACTGATGAAAATATAAATTCTGCTGAATATATAGGAAAAGTGCAGCAGATAAATGATGGTTCTGGTCTTATGAGGCAGTTTATTAAGCCTGAAAAACAGGAATCAGATGGAGATAATATTGTTCTAATTTATCCTATTAAAGATGAGGTAGAATATTATGTATGGGTAAGAGCATGTTATGAAGGTTATGGATGCAGTGAATATACAATGACAAAAGCAACACCTGTGCCTTATCCATCAATACTTACAAAAGATGATGTGGAAGTTTTTGCAGGAGATACCACGATTTTTATTAAAATTAAGAATCACAGTAAATATGATGAATATGGTATTTTAGCAGACAGTGATTGTTTAAGCCAGAAATTACAAAGATTTGATCCAAAATATACAACAGCACAAGATAATTTTGTAATAACAGGGCTTACTAATGGCATTTCATATCCTTTATGTATAAGAGCACAAAATATAAATACAGACACATCAAATCCCGATACAATAAACTGGCTGCAGCTTGGTGATATTATTCCAGTAAACTCTATTAATAAACCAGTGCAGCCAGTTATTGAAAAAGGATTGGAGAGTCATAAACGAATATCTGTTAAGTGGACAGGCGACTATGAGGGTGATGATGCTGTCAGCCTGTATGAAGTAATTTATAATGATGAAAATAATACTGAAATAACAGAAAAAGTAGTAACTGATACATATAACATTGAACATACTATTTTACAGCTTCTTAATGGTAAAAAATATAATATTAAAGTCCGTGCTGTAAATAGTGCAGGAAGTAGTGAAAGTAATATGATTACAGCATCACCTGTTGAAAGTATTATTGATTTTAATAATCAGAATACTGTACTTGGGAAAACAGCTGGCAGGTTTATATATGCAGAGGATGTTCCACATAGTGATTTTTGGCGTATTGATGCAGCACATCCAAAAGGTGGCAGACCTAGTTCTGACAGGCTTGTAAGAGGTAAAGAAACTGCAATTGGTAATTTATGGAGTGATGCTGTGCAGTATTATGTTAATGAAAAACTCATGAAACATACTGATTTTACAGTTCTTGCTGGTGAGATGATAACAAATGGTATAGAAAATAATGTATCTATTACTCCAAAACTTTTAATGGGTTTAACAGATATAAATTATATAGAAGATCCAATAGTTATAGTGTCTATTAAAGGCAAATATTTAATTAATCCAGAAATAGATTATAATATTAATCTATCTGATTACCCACAGTTAGGTATAAACAATGTTGCAGTATCTTTATTTGGTCAGGCAGCCTCAATATATAGAAACAGCCATTACGGAACAGGGGCGGGTGCTTCTGCATATGCTACAAAAGCATGGCTCATTCCTTCAAAAGAAGTAAGGTATATTATAGAATACCTGCCATACGATTTATATGAATTTGAAGCAAATTTCAGTAACAAATGTGGAAATATTGCTGATTTTTCAGGCTATGATTCTGTAAACGATCCGAATGGATGTTATTTACTGAAATATAGCGATGTTGCAGGCTATGATGCTCCAAAAGAAGGGTATAGACGTGGAAGAATATTGGCTGGTAGTTTAACTGTTAACCAGAATTTTATTGAGCCTGAAAAAATATATACAATAGCAACTACAAAAAAACTTGCAGATTCTATATATACAGCTTTTATATATGCAGAAAATATAGAAAATACAGGGGTAGCATTTTGGAAAGCTGTGGCAGATTATATTAATGAAAATGGCAAAATAACTCCATATCTTGATGGCAGGGTAAAATTATCAGGTGGTGTGCCAGGAAATTATGATAATGATTATCAAGAAAAATAATATATTAAATATAGAAAAACTTCAATATTAGAAATAAGTTGTATGTTTTTACCCCGGGGGAGTTTTATTTTATTATTGATAAATAAAATAATTAAAATACCCCCCCCAGTTATTTTTATTGACTTTTATAGTAATATGTATTTATATTGATATATAGATATTTTTCCATAATATACAATATTGGAGGTTATATGCAAAATATAAGTGCATTATTTACGTTAAGAAAAACTGTTATGCTGCTTTTTATTATTTTAATTGCAGCAGCAGGGTGCAGCAGTGAGGATAATAATACATCAAATGTGCCTGTTGCATCGGTTCAATCTATTCAGCCGATAGGTAAAAGCGGCCAGATAGTTTTACAGTTTACTCAGCTTGCAGGAATGGGAGCAAACAGCGAAGTTCAACCAGAATACACATTATATATTAATAATAAAGATGATTTTGCAACAGCAGCAGTATTAGGTAAACATACTCAGGTATTAGACGGAACAGGTATGGCGTTTTTAGAGTTTACTATTAAAAAAACAAAACTTGAAACAGATATAGAAGGACCAAATAAGAAAATATTTGAATATCCTGAATTAACTGACGGGGTAGAATATTTTATTTGGATAAATGACTGTTTTGAAGGATACGGCTGCGGCACTCCTACAAAAATGAGTGTTGTACCTGTGCCAATGCCTTCTCCATTAACTCCTGAAAATATTGAGTTTATCCCAGGGGATGGCACTTTAACTATTAACTTTAAAAACCAGGGCGCTTATGATGAGTATGGTTTATTTTATAATGATGTAAAATGTAATTATGCAGATGTATATAAATACGCTCCGCAGCTTACTACTACTAATAATCATTATGTTTTATCTAATTTAGATAACGGCTCAGAAGTTACTCCAATATGTTTAAGAAGTCAGAATGTAAATACAGCAGGCACTAATGCTCAGGTTGTAAGGTATACTGGCGGTAAAGTAGAAGTACTTAAAATGGGCACACCAACTACAACAAATGATGATAATACTGCAGTTAATAGAACTCCTGTAAAATCAACAGAAGCACCTGCTGAATTTTCTATATCATTAGTGAAAGAGGCAAATAAAAATATAATTATTTCATGGAATGGTGATTTTGAAGGAAGTGATGCAGTAAATACTTATGAAGTAACAGCCAGCAGTGAAGGCAGTAATGATATAGTAGAAAAAGCATCATTTGATTCTAAAACAATTGAGCATACTATATTAGGTCTTGAAAACGGTAAAACATACAACATTAAAGTAAGGGCAGTAAATGCAGCAGGCAGCACAGAAAGTAATACAATAACTGCCACACCAAAAGAAACAGCTATAAATTTTAACGATTTAGATTATGTGTTAGGCTCAGCTGACGGCACATTTATATATGCAGAAGATATTCCACACAGTGATTTCTGGAGAATAACATCAGTATACCCACAAGGGGGCAGACCAAATACAGACAGATTAACATGGGGTAAAGAAACAGCTCTTGGTAATATGTTTGCAGACAGCCTTATGTGGTATGCAAAAAATAAATTAAACAGGCAGGATATTGATTTTGCTTTTATTGTTGGTGAAATGATTACAAACGGTATTGACAGCGGAAAAGCACTTACACCAAGATTTTTAATGGGTATAACTAATATTAACTATATTAATGATACTCTTGTTATAGCAGATATAAAAGGTAAATACTTAATTAATCCAGAAGTAGATTATAAAATTGATTTAGAAAATTACCCATCATTATTAAGTTTAGACGGCACAGAAACAATAGGGCAGACACTTTTTGGTCAGGCAGCAGCAATTTATAGAAGCGGCCACTATGGTGCAGGTCATACAGGGGCAGCAGCATATAAACAAAAAGGCTGGCTTTCTCCTTCAAAAGAAGTAAGATATACAATAGAATATCTGCCTTACGACTTAGCAGAATTTACTACAAGATTTCAAGAAAAATGCGGTGATGCTGCATCTAATATAGGATATGATTCTGAAAATGACCCAAAAGATTGTTACAGCACATCTATTTTAATTAACCCAGCAGATAAAATATATCCGCCTTATGCAACAGATATGAGCCAGACAACAGGTATTGACGATAAAGTAAAATGGGGATATAAAAGAGGTAAAATACAAGAAAATTCATTAACTATTAATGGAGAACAAATAGACCCTGAAAAAACATATAAAGTGCTTACAACTAAAAAAGTAGCAGATTCTTTATATATTGCTCTTTTAAAAGCAGATAAAATTGAAGATACGCATATTGTTTTCTGGCAGGCAGCAGCAGAATATGTGGCAGCAGCTGGTAAAATATCACCATATCTTGACGGCAGAGTTAAACTTTCAGGTGGAGTTCCTGGAAATTCTGCAAACGATTATCAAGGGGAATAATCAATATACAGTGCTGGGCATAAATATGCTCAGCACATAAATTTATAAAACAGTATGTAAAGGGGAAGGGAGAATAATGATTTATGGTAAACATTATTAAAAGTGTAGTTTTTTTTAGCTTCTTCTTTTTTCTTTTTAATATAGACATAGTCTTTGGACAAGATTCTGAAAAAATAACAGTAGATGAAATAGTTGTAACAGATAAAAAAGAGCATGTAAATTACGGCACAGAAATCACAAGGGAAGAAATAGATAGAACAAATGCAGAAAGCCTTTGGGATGTTTTAAGATATACTCCTGGAGTTACATTAACAGAAGGCGGCACAAGGGGTGATGCATCATTTTCTATTCGCGGGTTTCCAAGCTCAACAATACCTATAATAGTAGACGGTATTCCTATAACAAACTCCTTTAACGGCTGGACTGACAGCAGCGGTATATTAACTGATGATTTAGAAAGTGTAGTAGTGCAGAAAGGGTTTTCATCAATGCTTAATGGTGCAAACGGCATGGGTGGAGCAGTTATTTTAACTACTGCAAAACCTAAAAAACTTTTTGAAGGTAAGTTTAAAGCAACATTAGAAATGGACAGCCGTTTTAATACATCATCTATTACACCTTACGTGTCATTAGGCTCAAAATCTTCTAAATTTTACATTAAAACGTCTCTGCAATATAAAGATATGGACCATTTCAGGCTTTCAGATAAATATGAGCCAGCAGAAGGCAGTATTCAGGGCAAAGGGGACAGGCTTTTTTCTGAAAGAAGTGATTTAAAAAGCACAACAATTATAGGGACAGATTATTTTGACGGCCTTGATATCTGGGCAGAATATACATATATAGATTCTGACAGAGGATTAAACGTGCCAGAAACTACACCATTATATGATATTACAGAGTGGGGCTACTGGAAAAGAAACAGTATATCACTTCATGCAAAATATAATAAAAATAATGTGTTAGTAGATGCCCTTGCATATTATGATAAATATGATAACCTTTTTAACGAATATGCATCATATATTCATTACCAGTATAAAAGACCTTATGCAGTATCTTTATATAATGAATATGCAGCAGGCTTAAACTTAAAAGGCGAATATAATTTCTTAAAAAATCATTACATTAGAGCAGCTTTTACTTTTAGAGAAGATGACCACCATGATTATTATAACGGGGAAGATAACTTATATATAAAAGAAGATAAAATATCATTAGGTATAGAATACAGCATAAAATTATATGATAAATTATCATTTTTAATTTCAGGTGGGTTTGACAGCTTAATTGCACGTGATTATAGAAGCAGAAATGATGAATTTGCACGTCTTATAGGCGTATCAGAATATCAGGTAACACCAAAAGACAGGTGGCTTTTAGCAGCACAGGCAGGCATAATGTATGAATTTATGGATAATAATGAGCTGCGCTTAACATATGCAAGAAGAAACCAGTTTCCTACAATGAGCGATAGATTTTCCACAAGATTTTCTGAAAGTCTTCCAAATCCAAACTTAAAGCCTGAAACGGCAGACCATGTGGAACTTGGTTACAAAGGTTTTCTTTTTGATATGCTTTATGTGGATACTGCACTTTATTACAGCTATGTATCAGATAAAATGGGCATAATCTATGTGCCTGACCCATTTGTTCCATATAAAGGGGTAGAATTTATAACAAATGTAGATGCTGTATCACTTTATGGTTATGAACTGGCTCTTGTATTATTTCCATGTGATTACGCAGAACTTGGGTATAATATGTCAGTAAATGAATACTACGTTCATAAAAGTGTATCTTCATATAAAGAGCTTACATATTCCCCAGAATTAACTGTTAATTCTTATATTAAAATAACGCCTTGTAAGTATTTTTCTATAACGCCGTTAGTAGAATATGTAAGTAAAAGGTATACAGATTTAAGCGGAACAGATTTTCTTGACCCATATTTTTTAGTAAACCTTTATATGACTATAAATTTAAATGATAAAATGAAACTTGATTTCGCCATAACAAATATTACTGATGAAAATTATTCATACAGATACGGCTACCCTATAGCCGGCAGAACTTACAGTATTGCTTTTAGTGGTGAGTTTTAATATATATAATAATATATAACGCATTAAAATTGCTGTATAAATTATTGTAAAATTATGCTTGATTTATAATTTCTATTATATATAATATTATATAATAAAACTTATGGTGAAAAGTATATGGCTTATATAAAATTATTTTTGGCTGCATTATTTATAATGTTTTTTTCTTTTCAGGTATATGCTTTTGAGTATGATATTTCTGCAGGTATAAAGCTTGATAAGGGAGCAAAAGTCATGGGAGCAACAGTGCCTACAACGTTTATGCTGTATTCATTTGATGCAGATATTATTGCAGGCTGGAATACGCCCCTTTATGAGCATGAGAAAAAATATATACCAGAAAAATATCAAAAACTGGACGTTTTAGGCGGCTGGTATGGTAATGGTAATTATCCCCATAAAGAAGTGCTCTTATCTAAAAAAATAGATGCTGCCTTTGTGATTACTTCTGACAGCTATAAGGTTAAAAAAGAAATCGGCAAAATGAAAAACTATATGGCTTCTATTAATATTCCTTTTATATCTATTCAAGGCACAGCAATTGATGATGATATTAAAATATATAATATGCTTGGCAAAATATTTAATAATGAAAAACGAAGTGAAGAAATAAATAAGTATATTATAAAAAGTATAAATAACACTAAAAATATTACTGATAAAGTAAAAAATAAAAAGAAAGTATATTTAGCTCTTGGTGAAAACGGTTTAAAAACAAGGTGTGTTGATTCTATTTTATCAGCTGGGGCAGAGTATGTGCATAAATGTAAAATGTTTGATGAAACCATATCTTTTGAGCAGCTTATGATTTATAACCCTGATGTTATTATAATAGGCAAAAAAGCAGCTTATAAAGCAATTAAAAACGATAAAAAATGGGCTAATTTAAAAGCTGTTAAAAATAATAATATACTTTTTGTACCAGAAGAACCTTTCAGCTGGGTAGAGAAAAAAACTGTTATGGAATATTTTGTGATACAGTATCTTGCATCAAAATTATATCCAGAATATTCCAGCATTGATTTACATAAGGAATTAATAGAGCATATAAAAATATTTTTCCATTACGATTTATCTTATGAATTGGCAGATAAATTAATAAATTATGAGAAGTATTATAAATGAAACATTTTATAATAACAGGGAAAAAACATGCAGGAAAAACACAGTTTTCTGATAATTTAAGAGAAATACTTGCTTTATATGGTATAAGTGTTGGCGGTTTTTTGTGCACAGGAACATTTAAAAATGGCAAAAGGGACAGCTTTTTTATAAAATCATTAATAGATGATAAAGTTGAACTTTTTGCAGACAAAAATGAAAATAATAATAACAATAATCTATCTTTTGGAAGTTTTACTTTTTATAAAAAAGGGTTTTTATTTGCAAAACATGAATATGAAAAATCTATTTTATTAAAAAGGAATGTTATATTTATAGATGAAATAGGCAGGTGGGAAATTGAAGGGGGCGGATTTAGAGAACTTTTTAATAAAATACCTGTTTTTTCAAGTATTGCTGCAGTTTGCAGAGTTGATTTTGCAGATGAAATTAATTCATTATTTTTTAATAATTTGGCAGAAATTATAAATATTAATGATGATATATTAAAATGTGCAGAGAAAATAAAAAATCAAAGTAAAGGTTATATGCATTATGATAAAATCAAGTAATAAATATATGATACTGCTGTCATTTTTTATGCTGCTTATTGCAGCAGTAATTATATCTTTGTTTAGTGGTAAATATGCTGTTAGTCTAAATGACGGCTTTATATGGCTTAAAGCATTTTTTAGCGGTAATGTATATGATGATAAAATATCAAATATATCTACTATATTATTTCAGATACGTCTTCCTAGAATATTAGGTGCTGTTATTATTGGTGCAGCTCTTGGGGTAAGTGGTGCTATGCTGCAAAGTGTATTTGCAAACCCGCTAGTTTCTCCAGGTATAATGGGTGTGCTTTCTGGAGCTTCTTTTGGTGCTGCTTTTGGTATAATTACTTTTTCAAGCTGGGTATTAGTGCAGATATCTACCCTTGTTTTTGGTATAGCTGCTTTATTGCTGGCGCTTTTTATTGCCTTTATTTATAAAAGTACAAGCTCAATTATGCTGATTTTAGGAGGCATGATAAGCGGTGCTTTTTTTAATGCAATGCTTTCTATTGTAAAGCTTGCAGCAGACCCAAATAACGATGAGCTGGCATCTATTGTTTTTTGGCTTATGGGCTCTCTTGCTTTAATAGATAATGGCAGCATTTTAGTAAAAGCAGGTATACCACTTGTAATTTTACTTATAATATCATTGTTTTTTGGAAAAATATTAAATATTCTTGCTATGAGTGATGATGAGGCAAAATCTTTAGGCTTAAATACTGGTTATTATAAAATAATAGTGCTTTTAATTTCATCATTTCTTGCATCACTTACAGTTGTTATGGCAGGCAATATTGGCTGGGTTGGGCTTATTATTCCACATATTGCCCGTATGATTATAGGACCTGATAACAGATATCTGCTTATACTTTCTGCACTGCTTGGAGGTATATTTTTATTAATATGTGATAGTGTTGTAAGAAACCTTTTTCAGTATGAAGTGCCGCTTGGTATTATTACATCTTTAATAGGGCTTATAGTTTTTGTAATTGTTTTAAAAAATAATGGCAAAGGGTGGCGGTAATGATAGAAGTAAAAGATTTAGTTTTTGGCTACTCAAAATCATATAATATATTAAATGGTATTAATCTAAAAATAGATAAAGGTGAAATTATAAATATATTAGGCGCTAATGGCTGCGGAAAATCTACACTTTTAAAGCTTATGCTTGGTTTTTACAAATACAGGCATGGCAGTATAAAGATATACGGCAGGCAGGTAAATACTATCAGCAGAAAAGAGCTTGCGTCATATTTAAGCTACGTACCCCAAAGCCACCACGCTGTATTTCCTTATACTGTTAAAGATGTTGTATTAATGGGAAAAAGCAGCAGCAGTTTTTGGAAAAATTATTCATCAGATGATTATAAGGCAGTTGAGGAGGCTCTTGAAGTATTGAAAATTCCACATTTAAAAGACAGAGATTATTCAAGGCTTAGCGGCGGCGAACGCCAGCTTGTAATGGTTGCACGAGCCATAGTGCAAAATTCTGATTACTGCCTTATGGATGAACCTGTATCAGGTCTTGATTACGGCAACCAGTTTAGGCTTTTAGACAGTATAAAAAAATATGTTAAAAAAGGGCTTACATTTATTATTACTACCCACCACCCAGACCATGTAAAATACCTTGGGGGCAGGGCAGTATTAATGAAAAATGGTATTATTTATAAAGACGGGTTGGCAGAAAATGTGTTAGATGAAACTGCCATTTATGAGCTTTATAAAGTGAAACTTAATGAGCAGGGGCATATTTATGCAGTGGATTAGAGAAAACAGTATTATTGCTTCTACATTATTAATATCTTTGATATTTCATAGTATATTTATGTTTTATAATAAACAGGAAAATATTATTAAAGAAAATATTATTACTTTTGAAATAGTACACCAGACAGCAAATACTAATATTTCAGAAAAAATAGAAAAAAATGAAAACACTCAGCAGGAAAAGCAGGAAGAAGTTAAAGAGGAAATAAAAAAAGAGGAAGTGAAAGAAGAAAAAGCTGTTAAAAAAGCAGCTGTACCAAAAAAACAACCTGTAAAAAAAGATGTTGAAAAGAAAAAGGAAACTAAAACTAATAAAGATATTGTAAAATCAGCTGGTGAAAATAAAATAAATAATCAGGCAGAAACATATATAAAACAAAATTATGCAAAAATAGAGCAGGATATAGTAAGCCGCATAGTATATCCTCCGCGTGCTAAAAAGCTGGGTATAGAAGGCTCAGGCTATCTTATTATTACTATAGATAAAACAGGTACAATAATTTCTGTTGAGGCTTATGATTTTCCAAGTAAATTATTGCAGGATGCAGCACTAAAAGCAGCTAAAAAAGCAGGCAGTGCAGCAGGTCATGGCATGATGACTAATATAGAAATTAAAGTGCCTGTCAAATTTTCACTAAACTAGTGCTTGTTTTATAAAATAATTAAATTATTAATCTTTTCTTATGCTGTATTCAGATTATATATATTGAATATATTTTCTTATATATTAATTATTATTTAATTATCTTATAAAATTTATTTCAAATTTCATTTATCAAAAT
>DXAQ01000008.1 GCA_019116905.1 Candidatus Mucispirillum faecigallinarum
AACAAACAAGTTAATGTATATAACATTAGCCTTTTCATAGGCCTGACTCCTTAATTTTTTTACAATCCATAAATAACTATGCACTGTAAAAACAGTGCATAGTATTTATTTTTTAAAGTTCACCTTCAATATTTAATAACTTACGCGGTTTAATTAAAAAGCTTGGTCCTGTTGATGTATTATTTCCATTTTTATAAGCATAAGGAAATTGAGAAATATTTACCTGCACAGTCCCTGCGTGTTTTGCCATTAATTCATCATAATCACCAACTTCTATTGCATGACCAACACATGAACGCTCACATATTGTTTTTTCCCCTTTATCAAGTAAATCATAACACATATTACATTTCTGCATTGGGTGGTTGTATGACCATTTTTCATTACCTTTTACAGGTTCCTGCTTATCATCTGCCATACCTGGTGCTCCAAATGGGCAGGCAGATAAACATGATTTTAATTCCTGGCATTTATTTCTATCTACAATCACAATACCGTCAGAACGTTTTGATATTGCTCCAGATGCACACGCTGCTAAACATGCAGGGTTTTCACAGTGGTTACAGCTCATTACAAGAGACTGAAAAAATGGCGCTTCATCTGTTTCATAAGTTGTTTGTGTTCTATATCTTACAGGTCCTGGATTAACTCCATACCAGTCTTTACATGCAACAGTGCATGCGTTACAGCCAATGCATCTTGACTGGTCAAAATAAAATGCCCACCTTTTAACTTGAACTGTTTTTTTATTTATTTCCATATAATCATCTCCTAATAATTAGTAACTTTTGCAATTTGAACCATTGCAGACTGCTGCCCATTACCGTGGTCTACACGAGAAGATTTTGATGCCATAAGTGTATTACAGTTGCCACCAACATCTATATATTTATGACCTGTTGCATTTCCAGGTATTTCTCTTACATCATACCAGCAGCCCTGGTGAAGTCCTAGAAAACCCTGTGCACATCGTTTTGAAATTTTTGCTACACATCTTACAGCACCTATTTTATTCCATACATCTACAAGGTCCCCATTATTAATTTGATGATTTATAGCATCTGTTGGGTTAATTAAAATTTCAGTATATGATGCAATATCTTTATTTTCTGCCTTAACTGCGCCGTCCTGCTCAATAGTATTATTAAAAGCAGGATATGTGCCTCCGCCATTAACTTCAAAAGCATTAGCTGGTGAAAGTGCATACTCATTATAATCATTAGCTGGTTTAATAGTATCTTCATTTCTTGAATATGGGTATGCTGGGTTGTTTACATTGTTTCTAACACCAGGTACTCTGTGAGAAAGCTCACGTAATAATGGGTTTTCTGCCATTGATGAGTGAGAACGGTATCTATTATGTGTTGTTGTTAATAAAAATCTATTATTTTCTGGCGGCAGCTCATTATTATATGCTTCCATAAAGTAGTCTTCATAGGCAAAATACATAGGTATAGGCAGAACTACTGCATCTTTTTCGAACTTATCTTCATTTGCCTGCCCTCTTTGTTCTGCTGGAAGATAACCATGCCATTTTTCAAACCTGTGCTCATAATTCCATACAAATATATCTGAATATGCAGCAAAACGTAATGGTGATTTTGGAGCAGCTGCAAGATTAGCATCTATATATTCATTACCATAACTTTTTTGTGATATAGGCGGCTGACCTGCTTCTTCTACTGATGCGTAATAGTTACTTACTTTTTTTACAAATGCCTGTAATTTATCAGCACTATTATATGTATCAAAAGAAAATGTTGCTACCATAGATACAGGGCCTTCATAGAAATTATTTTCTTTTGCAGGCAGATATGGGTTTTCAAGATATTCTTCCCATGTTTTACCATAATATGGAGATGATGTATCTGCTGCTGCTTTTTGGAATGCTTTTTTCACATGGTATTCCATAGCATGACCACCAGTTAATTTAACAGATAAACCTGGTTTGTATGCTTCAAGTAACGCTTCAGCATAATCCCATGTAGATTTTGCTTCTCCTGGTGGAGGTGTTACAACTGGCATATATATAGGTGTTGAGTTAGTTGGAGAAATTATATCTGGCTGTTCCCAGTTTGTAGCAGCAGGAAGCACATAATCACTATACATTGGAGTTGGTGATAAAAAGTTATCAAAAGAAACAAGGCAGAATGTATCTGCATCTCCATTATTTAATGGCAGATATTCAAGCATTTCTCTTGAATCATTAGAATTTTCATGCTGGTTTATAAAAATATTACCACCATTATTATACATTAACCTAATACCTGCATATAAAGGGTTGCCAGATGTATCTTTTTTCCATTTAAAGTATCCAGTAGCATCATCCACTAATACTTTACCATCTTCACCTCGTTCCCATGCAAGCATTGATTTTGCACCGCCGTCATCATCATAAACTTTACCAGTGCCTATATTATCAGCACCCCAGTCTGGAATATATTGACCTGTATACCCTTTTTCTTTTAAAATATCGCCATAAGCAAATTTTATAGAATTATGCCATGCTGTGCATGATGCAACAGGTTTTTGTGGAACGATTGAACCGCTGTAATCTTCCCCCTCTATTGACATAGTTAACCCTGGTGCTTTTGTCATATTAGGTCCAATATACCAGTTAAGACCAGCGCCTTTTTTATAAACATTTTTTGTAATAATATGAAGCAGTTGTAATGCAAATAAATTGATTACACCGTCTGCCTGTTTCTGCTGGCCTCCACTCCATAATGATAAAATCTGTTTATCTTTCTGAGCAAACATTTCTGCCAGTTTTTTTATACGTTCTTCAGATATACCTGTAATTTTAGACGCCCAGAGTGGAGTTTTTGGGGTTAGATAATCTTGTTTAGTTTTATAAACTGATGATGATGCAGAACTTTCTGTAACTTTTTCCCCTTTTACATTATAAGCACAAGGAGCCCAGCGTTTAAATTCTGAATTTATTACAGCATACTGGTTGGCTGTATAGTTTGTTTGTGTGCTGCCATAACTTAATGCTGCATTATTATTACCAAGCACCCATGAACAATATGATTTACCAGCAGCAACTTCATTAATATTACGTTCGCCAGCTCCTGCATTACCTGACTGGGCAGAAATTGTGCCGTCTGCTTCTGTTAATTTATATGCTGGAGAATCAAAAAAGCCATATACCATTGTATCAATATAATCTACATCAAGCCATGGATTTTCTTTTAACTGGCCTGCATTATCGCCGCTGAGATAAAATGTATTATCTAGCATGTGGTATATCATACCTGCTATTAAGGCAGCATCAGTATAAGGTTTTTGAACATACCATTCATCTGCACATGTTACACCAGTATCTGAAAATTCTGGCCCAATATATACAACCTTGTTACTTTCATCTCTTTTTTTCATATCCTCTATTGCTCTAACAGATGAATATGCCCTTGTATTTCTTGTTGAAAGTGAGTTATTACCCCACATTACAACGTAGTTTGTATATTTTGCCACATTATTTGCAGGCATTTCAAGTGAAGCAACAGGCCATGCACCAGTATAGCCATAACCTAAATACTGCCACTGGTGGACACTGTAACTTGAAAAGAATATTGAATGAGAATTGCCCATTAACCTTAAAGCATTACCGTATTCAGTGCCGTCAATCCCTGCAGGACGTGATATAGGACCTGATGTAGCACTTTCGTAAGCACTTGTATCATGACCGCATGCATATATTGAATATATACCGTCTGGACCATACTTTTCTAAGACTGCTTTATGTTTATCTGTAATCTCTTTTAAAGCCTGCTCCCATGTAATACGAACAAAGCCAGATAAATCACCGCGTTTAACTGTTTGTTTTAAAGGATATTTTAACCTGCCTGGATGATAAAGGCGGTATTTGTAAGAACGACACCTTGAACATGCTTTTGTCTGAGGATAGTTTCTGCTTTCGCCGTCCATATAAGAACCTTCATACGAAAAGGAACTTTCATCAGATAAAAATCTTCTTATTTTACCATTTACTACTTCAGCACGTGTTGTACATCTGCCCCCACAGTTGTGAGATGATGAGCCATATACATACTTAAATTCTGCATTTTCAGTTATCTCTACATTAGCAGTATCATTACTTCCACCACCGTATATTATTTCTGAACTTCCGTCTTTAGAACACCCATACACAGCAGCCATAGCACCAAGAGCAGCAGTACTTTTTAAAAAACTACGCCTGGAAACAGGTACAGATTTTGATTTCTTATCCATAATAACCTCCTATAATTTTGTCTTTATTATATCTTTTATATAGGAGTTTAATTTTTATACATAGGACAGATACATTTTTTATTTCAGGACAGATTTTATTTTAAAGAATTTTGAAAAACTTTCGCAAGCAGCATAATTCCTTTTTCAATATCTTCTTTTGTAAAAGAGTATGGGTATATTAAAATATAAGAATAAAACTCTTTACCAAAAAAATATCCAAGTAAAACAGAGATTTTATATTCTTCTAATTTTATAGAAAACTTTTTCAAATCTATTATAGAATTATTAATCTTGAACCATGTTGCATACCCTGTGGGACAGCTTGCAATAAAGCCGTAATCTGATAAATACTTATTTACAGCTGCATCAATAAATATCTTATAATCTTTAAGTTTAGGGGTTATGTCTTTTATTAATTTTTCATAAGCTCCACTTCTAAGCATATCTTCTAAAGCATACAGTTCCAGGCTGGGCTGATAAGGAACATATTGATACAAATTATCACGAATTTTTGTATATATAATATCAGGTGCACTAATCCAACATAAATCAAAGCCAAATGTATATGATGCAAATAAAGTGCTTAAATAAATTACCCTGTTATTTGTATCAAGCCTTTTTAAAATTACAGCATCAGGATAATATATGGAATTATAATCCATTTCAATTACAGGAATATTTACATCATTGGCAAATTCAAGTATTTCCTGCGCTCTATTTTTACTAAGACAAATATTATTAACAATATTTCCGCGGCTTGATAAAAATAATGCAGAACTTCTATTCTTTTTATACTTTCTTTTTAATTCATTAATATTTAACCCCTCATTATCCATTGATACAGGGATTATATTTAAACCTATTGAATTTACAATAGAGGTTGAAACTATATGAGATGGTGATTCTATATAAAGAATACTACCTGAACGAAGTATGCTTTGCAGCACTAAATCTATTGCAAAATATCTGCCTGGGCTAATAAGTATATTATTCTCATACAAATGAAAATTAGATAAATCAATCCTTTTTGCCAGCTCTAACCTTAATGATGACATAATATAATTATCTCTCTAGCTTAACAAATCTGTATTATCTATCTTTTCCATAACATTATTTATGCTTTGCTTTAAGATTTTACCGTAACCAAAATCTGGATGAAGATGCGATGAATTAAAAAACATAAAAGAACTATCAATTGCATGACTATAAATTTTTTGGAACGACCTGCTGCTCTGCCTTTGCCAGCCAGTCCTAACAAGAGAATTCCAGTCCAGCTTAAAATTTACTTTTACAGATTTATTTGGAATATTTTTTATAACGGCACAGCTTTTATACTCCATAGAAATAATATCTCTATCTTCTAATAACCCAAATGCTTCATATACAGTATTCTTACTTATATTAAATAAATCAGAAAAATATCTTCCTCCTGGAAGTTTATCGCCCTCTTTTAAATTGTTACTTATAATATATTTTTCCAGTTTTTCGGCTGTTTCTATATATTTTAATATCTTTTTCATAAGCTACTCTAATAACATATTAAATTAGTATAATATTTTAATATAATAATATTCTGCATGGTTTAGCAATATAAATCTTTCAACTCAATAAAAATTGTAAAATCTAAAAACGATTGCAACACATTAAGCAGT
>DXAQ01000144.1 GCA_019116905.1 Candidatus Mucispirillum faecigallinarum
TACTTTTATTTATCTTATTTTTTTCTGTTTTTTATTCTAATGCTTTTGCCCAAAAAGATAATAATACACAGGAAATATTTGTTACAGGGCTTTCTGTTCCTGTGTCTCAGTCTAAAGCAGGAATAGGCATAACAACAATTACTCAGGAGCAGATTCAGGCAATTAATCCATCTACTTTTGATGAAATACTGCGCTATGTGCCAGGGCTTGTAATCAGGCAGAATTCAGCAGGCAAATTAACATCTTTAAGTATGCGGGGCGGAAACAGCGGCTCTACTATGATACTGCTTGACGGAAACCCATTAAGTGATGCCTCAGGTATAAGTAATGATATAGATTTATCAAGCATACCAGTTGATAATATTGAAAAAATAGAGATTGTAAAAGGACCACTCAGCGCCTCCCTTGGTGCATCTGCTATTAATGGTGCAATTAATATTATTACAAAAAAAGGCGGTAAAAAACCTGTGCAGGCATCAGCTCAGATACAAAGCTCACTTTTAAGCCAGTATTATACAGGTAATGCATCACTTTACGGCTCAAAAGATATGATAGATTATAGAATAAACGGCTCTTATTTATATGATGAAAATGTATCAGCTGCAGCTTATAAATACGGCAATACTGAAAATGACCCTGATGCTATGGGGCATTTTTCTGCTTATCTTGGCATAAAGCCTGATGATTTATCAAAAACATCTTTTTATGTAGATTATACTGACAGGACAAGTGATTTAGATAACGGCGGCGGTCCAAATAATGATAATACAGATTATATGCAGAAAACAAAACGAGTTTCTGCTGCTTTTAAAACAAGTTATCTTTATAATGATATTTGGGAGCCATCACTTAATATAAATTACGTTTATCAGGATAGAATATATGGGGCGTCTAAGGAAATAAGAAACGATACAAACGATATTTTTGACGGACATACTCTGACTGCTGATTTTCAAAATAATATTTATATTTTAGATGAATTTACTTTAACAGCAGGCATAAATTATGAATACAGCCAGATATATTCCAGGTCATCATCTATTTTAGAAAGTAATAAAAACAGGAACAGTTACGCAGGATATCTGCAGGGCACAATTAACCTTTTTGACAGCTGGACAACTATTATTGCTTTTAGAGGCTTAAAAGATGATAATATGGAGTTTGCCCCACTTTATAGAGTTTCATCAACTTACGATATTAAAAAAATTGATTTACAGATAAAAGCAGCAGCAGGTAACGGCGCCCTCTCCCCTTCTCTTTATCAGCTTTATGACCCAGCCTTTGGTAACAGCAATTTAAAAATGCAAAAAAGTTTTGCTTATGAAATAGGCTTTACAAACGCACTTTTTAATAAAATGATTACTTACGGCTTATCATGGTTTGATAATTATTATAATAATATGATAATGTATGGCTCATATATTGATGATAATAACAATATAAAAACAGGCTTTTATAACGAAACAAGCACCCATACACGAGGGATAGAGGCAGAAATCAATGTAAATCCAATAAAATATATTAATTTTGGCTCTACATATACATGGATGCAGACTTTTAATGTGGACGGCAACCCGCTTGCAAGACGTCCTGAACATCAGGTATCAGCATATATAAATATTATACCAATAGAAAAATTAAAAATTAATATAGGGTTAATATATAACGGTGAAAGTGTTGCTACAATATATGAAACAGCAGATATAAATGATGATTACTTTTTACTAAATGCAAACATATCATATAAAATTAATGATAATATAGAAGTATATTTAAAAGGCACAAACTTAACTAATACAGAATATGAAGAAATATACGGTTATGGCACAAAAGGTATAGAAATATTTCTAGGGTTAAAGGCAAAAATATAATATGAAACCATTAATATTCAGTCTTATTTTATCACTTTTTATTCATGCTGCCCTGTTATTTAATTTTAATAATAAAAATAATAACAGTAACAGTATATCTTCTGCAAAGTCCTATGTAAGTGTAGAAATAATGCACTTATCTCAAGGAGTAAAACAGGCAGAAGATATAAGCGGAGTAAATAATATTTCACAAAAGCATGCAGATAATAATATTAAAAAAGAAATAGATAAAAGCCTGAATGTAAAAAGCAAAAATATTAAAAAACAAGAAAAAAAATCTGAACTTAAAACTGCTAAAAAAGGAAATGAAGGATATGAAAAAACATCATCTTTCACTAATGGATATGCAAGCTATGTGCCTGAGCCAAAATACCCTTTGATATCAAGGAGAAATAAAGAGGAAGGCAGCATTATTTTTAATATTGAAGTTGATAATAAAGGAAATATGACAGCATATAAAATAGTGCAGTCAAGCGGGTTTAAAAGGCTTGATAAGGAGGCTGAAAAATCAATTAAAACTGCTAAATTTCAGCCTGCTTTAAAAAACGGAGAGCCGGTTCATTCAAATTTTGATTTAAAAATAACTTTTACTTTGCAGGGAAGTTAAAAATGAATAAATTAAAAGAAAACTACTTATTTTTTATAACTATACTTTTATTTATTATTATATTTATTTTATTTGCTTATTTTTTACTGCAAAAAAATAATAATATAGATAAAAGCATTATACGACTTGCAAGCCTTTCCCCAAGTATTACAGAATATATTTACGATACAGGGCTTGATAAGTATTTAATTGCAGATACTACCTACTGCAATTATCCAGAAGATGCAAAACATAAAGAAAAAATAGGCTCTTTTAATGATGTAAATTATGAGCAGATTGCAAAATTAAAAATAAATACAGCAATTATTCAGCAAAATATGCAGGCTCAAAAAGAAAAGCTTGAAAGTATGGGTATAAAAGTTATTGAAATTAATAATAATACTATTAATGATATATTAAATGCTTATGATATTTTAGGAAATGAATTTAATATAAAAAATATTACTGATAAAAGGAAAAATCAGATACAAGAAAAAATAGAAAATATTAAAAAATCACTTCCTAAAAATAAAAAAGAAAATTCTGCTGTTATTTCTATTTTTAGAAATTACGGCTCTAAAATATCAACTTTTACAGCAGCAGGTGGAAATAACCTTTATAATGATATTTTAGAAATATTAAATATAGATAACCCATTAAAAAACTTTCCACCATATACAGAAATTTCTAAGGAAAGTATTTTAAAAATCAATCCTGCTTTTATATTTGATATGTATCATGGTAATGATTATAAAGATGCACAAAAAGACTGGGCAGATATGCCATTAAAAGCTGTTAAAAATAATGATGTAATTATTCTTTATGAAAATTATCTCAGTCTGCCAGGTCCTAGAATTGATTTAATAATAGAAAAATTTGCACATGAATATATAAGTAAGTTAAATGATTAAAGTTAATAATATTTCATACAGAATAAAAAATAATGATATAATAAGTAATATAAGCCTGAATATTAAACAGGGGCAGATGGTTTCCATTATTGGTCCAAACGGAGCAGGAAAATCAACCCTTGCAAATATTATCACTGGTATTATAAAGCCTGATAATGGAAATGTTACAATATATGATAAAAATATTTTAAAGATTAATAAAAAAGAAAAAGCAAAGTTAATAAGTTATGTGCCACAGCAGGTAAACTATTCTGTTGCCGATTTTACTGTGGAAGATTTTGTTGCAGCAGGCAGATACCCATATCTTGATTATTTTGGAACAATTACAAAAGAACATTTAGATAAAATACACTACTATATGAACCTTACAAATATATATCACTTAAAAGAAAGGCATATATCCACATTAAGCGGCGGAGAAAGGCAGAAAGTAAATATTGCTGCTGCTCTTGCTCAGGAAGCAGAATTTATACTGCTTGATGAAATATCTTCATTTTTAGACCCAAAAGCAAAATATGAAATAAATAATCTACTTGTAAAATTAAATCATAAAAATAAATACAGCATAATACTTATTACCCACGACTTAAACTATGCATTAGCAGTAAATTCATCGTTTATATGCATAAAAAATGGTAAACTCTTTTCCTGTGCAGAAAGTAATGAAATGGTTGAAAATAATATATTTTCTTCTTTATTTGATATGGAATTTATATATTTAAAAGAAAATCAAAGGACGGTTATTGTACCAAAATGAATACAAATATAAAAATATTTATAATCACTTTTTTAAGCATATTAATTACTGTCATATCTTTATTTATTGGCTCACACAGTATAAATATATATAATATATTTAACAGTGAATCTATTGATAACTATATATTTTTTAATACCCGCCTTCAAAGAGTAATAACTGGCTTTATAACAGGGGGTATATTAGCTGTAAGCGGTCTTGTTTTTCAATCTATATTTAAAAACCCTATTGCAACCCCTTTCACATTAGGTGTTGCAGGTGGTGCTTCACTTGGTGCTGCCATATATATATTATTTGCTCAGTCTATAAGCCTTATGGCAGTTTTTGGGCAGACTATTGCTGCATTAATAGGCGCAGTAATCACAATACTTATAGTTTACAGCTTTGCTTTTATAAAAGGCAGGCTAAATAATGTTACGCTTCTTTTAGCAGGGGTGGCAGTTAATTTTTTCACTTCTTCATTAATTATGTTTATACAGTATTTTGCTGATATTCAAAAATCTTACATTATAACAAGATATATTACAGGCTCGCTGGCTGCTGTATCGCTTAATAATATTTTATTCCTTATTCCTTTAAGCCTTGCTGCCTTTATTATAATTTATTCATACCATAAGGAGCTTGATATTATTTCTATGGGTGAGTATATTGCAAAAAGTAGAGGCGTAAATATTACTTCATCTATAACTATACTTTATTTTACAGTATCTTTATCAATTGCTGCAGTAGTTTCAGCCACAGGACCAATAGGGTTTGTTGGTATGATAATTCCACATATTATTAGAATGTATGTTTCATTTAAAAATAAAATACTAATACCTGTATCATTTATTTTTGGCGGTGCTTTCCTTGTTCTCTGCGATACAGTATCAAGAGTGATTATCGCTCCAGCAGAACTGCCTGTTTCTGTTGTTACTTCACTTATAGGAGCGCCGTTTTTTATATTTTTAATAATGAAAACTAATAAATT
>DXAQ01000145.1 GCA_019116905.1 Candidatus Mucispirillum faecigallinarum
TGAATAAGTCAGCACCTTTAGATGCTGCAAGTGATATTGGCTTATAGCCAAAGTGCAAACTACCCGTTAAACGGGTAGTTTTGATTACATACATATTAATTCTTGACTAAAAATTAATTAAGTTTTATCCTAATTGCAGAGAAGTGGTTTTTATTGTGGGAGTTAAATTATGGTGATAGAATTGTGTGAAGATAATGCAGGACTTTTAAGTTCTGTTACAGTTTTATGCCTTAGTAATGGGGAAACTAAAAATAAAGAATCAGAACTTATTGAAATACTTTCAAAATATATAAAAAATTTTATTGTAGCTTACAGTATAGATGATGCTAAAAAACAGGCAGAAGGCAGAGATATTGATATATTAATTACTGATTTTAATTTAGCAGATGAAGAAAGTATAAAATTTCCATTATACATACGCAGATGCAACCCTTCATGCTCAATAATTATATATACTGATAAAAATGACCCTGAACACATGCTTGAAGCAATAAATATGAAAGTTGATAAATATATTATCAAACCTGCCGCTTATAAAGAGATTGTTAAAGCAATTATTAACTTAGCAGAACACGCTTTTACTTTAAAAGCACTTTATTCTATTGTGCCTGAAAAATCTACCCATTTAGATACAGAATCTTATGATATTATAAGCCAGTCAATAGATGATTTAAGAAGTATTATATCTAAAATGGCAGCTCAGCACTGTTTAGAATCCATGCCTATTATTCATTCATTAAAAAGCATTATAGAAAGAATGAAAAGCCTGCTTAAAAACAGCTATTAATATTACTATTCTTCTTTTTCTGGTGGATATTCAAGTGGCATGGAAGTACAAAGCCATAAATGGTCTTTATAATAATCTGGATATATTTCTTCTAAAAATTTATAAAAATCTTTTGAATGGTTAGGGTGTAAGATATGAGCAAGTTCATGATTTATCACGCTGTCTATTGTTTCAACAGGTGATAATATAAACCTTTCATTTAAAAATATTTTTTTATATGTGCTGTAACAGCAGCCCCACATTCCCCATCTTTTTAATTTTATATCTACTTTGTTTACTTCTATATTTAGTTTTTTTGCATACATATACACTCTTGCTGGTATAATAAATGCCGCCTGCTCTTTATAAAATTTAAGCATATTTATTTTATTAAGTAAGTTTTTTCCTGCATATATAATTCTATTTTCATTATCTATTTTATATGTATTATTTATTTCTGGTTTTAATGTAAAACTATAAAGCTTTCCTAAATAAAGTATTTTATCAGCAGGTATTTTATATGATAACAATGGTAAATAAATATATTTATAGACTTTTTTATATATGCTGTACTCATTTTTTAAAAGATATGCATTTATAGTATCTTCACTAATGGATTTAGGAGTATAAAGCAGCACAGATTTTTTATTTTTAGTAATTTTAAACTGCTTTTTATCCCATTTTATAAAGTCCTGTGTAAACAGTTTTTTTAAATATGCAATTTTTTCTTTTTCTTCATTACTAAAATTATATATGCTTTCCATATTTTACCGTATTTACTGCATATTTATTATATAATAATATAAACAAATTATTTTACATACAGGGATAATGCTTTTTCAAGTTCATTTATATCAAAACTTAATACAGGCAGATTAAGTTCAGTATTATTATTTAATTTTAGTGTAATATTTGAATTATCTATATTAAAAGATTTAATATCTTTCCATTTAATATTTAAAGGGTTTGTGCCGCGAAACTGCAGTTCATCTATTGTAAACCTGTATATAATTTTATTACGCATACCTATCATAAATATTGGCAGCACAAATAAAAAAAATACAAATGGCAGCCCTAAAACAATTAATTCTGCCTTAATCTTTGTAAAAAATAAAATAACCATAATTATGCTTATTACCCAGATAATACCTAAAGTATATAATAAATTTTTATTTAAAACTGTAAAAATAATATTATTATTTTCTGTTTTCATAGCTCTCTCCTGTAATAAAAAAATAAATATAATATTTTTTATAGAGAAAATCTATATTAATAATGAATTTTTACATAATTTATGGTATATGTTTTAAAATTGAGGTGATTATGTTTTTACCAATAAGTATGGAAGAAGTAAAAAGTTTAGGCTGGGATTATATAGATGTAATATTAGTTACAGGAGATGCATATATTGACAGTCCATTTTCAGGCACTGCTGTAATAGGTAAATATCTTTTAAAACATGGCTTTCGCACAGCAGTTATAAGCCAGCCAGCAATAGACAGCGATAAAGATATAACAGTTTTTGGTGAGCCAAGGCTTTTTTGGGGCATTAGTGCAGGCTGTGTTGATTCTATGGTTGCAAACTACACAGCCACTGGCAAGCCTAGAAAAATGTGTGATTTTACTCCAAATGGTATAAACAATAAAAGACCAGACAGGGCGTCTATTGTATATACTGGTCTTATTCGCCACTTTTTTAAAAATACTAAACCTATTGTGCTTGGCGGAATAGAGGCAAGTTTAAGACGTATTGCCCACTATGATTTTAAAACTGATAAAATACGCAGAAGTATTCTTTTTGACGCAAAAGCTGATTATATAATTTATGGTATGGGGGAAGTACCTGTATTAGAATTTGCCCGAGCGCTGCAGAATAATGAAGATGTAAAAAATATTAAAGGTTTATGCTATATTTCAAAAGAATTATGTGATGATGCTTTAATTTTGCCTTCCTTTGATGAGGCATCATCTGATAAAAAGAAATTTCATCAAATGTTTAAAATCTTTTCAGATAACAGTGAGGCGCAGTCTGCAAAAAAACTTGCCCAGAAAACAGGGGACAGGTATCTTATACAAAACCCGCCTGCTTATTATGATGATGAAATACTTGATGAAGTAAGCGATATAAGTTTTGAAAGGGCAGTGCATCCAAAAATTAATGGAAAAGTAAAAGCTCTTGAAACAATAAAAACATCAGTAATCAGCCACAGAGGTTGTTTTGGAGGCTGCTCTTTTTGTGCAATAGCAGTGCATCAGGGCAGGCGAGTTATTTCAAGAAGCGAGTCATCTATTATAAAGGAAGTAGAAAGTATTACCCAAATGAAAGGGTTTAATGGTATAATCAGTGATTTGGGCGGTCCTACTGGTAATATGTATATGATGAAATGCAAAAAAATGGAAAAATTAGGGGCATGCACCCATAAGAGCTGCCTTTATCCTAATGTGTGTGCGTCTATGAATATTGACCATAAACCGATTTTAAATCTGCTTGAAAAGGTGGGAAGTATTAAGGGTGTTAAAAAAGTTTTTGCCACATCAGGCATCAGGGCAGATTTAGCCGTAAATGATAAATTAAATGGAAAAAATTATATTGCAGAAATAGCAAAAAATCACGTTTCAGGCCAGCTTAAAATGGCACCTGAAAGTGCAGACAGTAAAGTTCTTAAAGCTATGAAAAAGCCTGATAATAAAAGCTTTTTAGAGTTTTGCAGAATATATAAAGAATACAGTAAAATGTTTCATAAAAATCAGTTTATATCATGCTATTTCATTGCTGCTCACCCTGGGGAAAATGAAAAAGAAGCTCAAAATACTCATAATTTTATAGAAAAATATCTTGATTTTTCACCAGAGCAGGTGCAGATTTTTACACCAACCCCGTCCACATGGGCAACCTGCGCATATTATACAGGGCTTGATGAAGACGGTAATAAAATATATGTAGAAAAACAGCTTTCAAAAAAAGAAAAATATAAAAGTATAATTATGGGAAAATCAGAAAAAGTATCAAAAAAAACACATTATAAATAATTTGTTATTTTATTTATTAATTCTGCATTATTAACATTAAGGTTTTCTGTTGCAATAATAATATGATTATCTCTTAATTTTGAAGTATTCTGCGGGCATGATTTTATATTATCTGGAAGTTCTATTGTTTTTAAATAAGTTTTATAATCTTGATTTATCTGCTTTAATGTAACAATTATTCTTTTATTTGGGGTATTTCTAACTGAAACAGATTCTATAAGGTTTTTAGGAACAAATAGATAAGGGCGGTTATAAGAAGAATATAGAAAACCATTTTCATCAAAAACTATAACAGGCTTTCTGCTGAATACTAAATTTAATATACCATATAAAGCAGAATAACAACCAGCAGTGAATGATATAATTATATACATTAATTCTTGTTTAGAAATGATTAGAGATATTCCTGTAAATATTAATAAGCATCCTAACACTAAAAATGAAAAAGCACGAAGAATAGAAGGGTATAACTTAATTTCATTAGCAGAGGATTTTGGCATTAATTTAAAGCACTCCTTTTTCAAGATATTCTTCATGGAATTTACGCAGTAAATCCATTATTTCACGTCTGTGTGCGCTAAGAGTATCTGTCTGTATTATATAGGGAGTGCCATAAAGTCTGATATTATGATGCATAATTTTATATGTTAACTTATTTGTCTGGGTTTCAAGTATGCTTTCAGGGTCGTTCACTATAACAGTTATATAATGGTTTCTTTTTTCTCTTACTTCGTTAAACCCTTTAATATCTTCCCATAAAATCTGAACAGGCGCACCAACAAGTGGTGTGATTATTATAAATTTATCATTAATAGTAAGCACAATTTTTTTAAAAAGCACCATTTTTAAGGCGATTAGTGCAGCTCCTGCAAATCCTACAAGAAATATATTGCCAACAATCCTGTATCCGCTTTTTAAAAAATAAACACTTGCCAGCGTTAAAATGAAAGCAGCAAGTACATAATAAAATGATTTAACTTCATTTTTATAAATTTCATACGAGCCATCAGGAAGCGGCTTTATATGTGATTTTATTTTACTTTCATTTTCATTATCTTGACTGCTGCTTATCATATTTTCTGCCTATATTATTTCAAATGTATCTATTTGTATTAAATATTTTGGCACGTCCTGCATATAGCCGATAGAGCCTGTTGGAACTGTTGCAATCTTATCAACAACATCCATACCTTCTGTAACTTTGCCAAAAACTGCATAACCGTAGCCGTGAACATCAGGTGAGCGGAAATTTAAAAAGTTATTATCAACAAGGTTAATAAAAAACTGGCTTGTAGCAGAGTTAGGGTCGCTGGTTCTAGCCATTGCTATTGTGCCCCTGTCATTTTTTAAGCCGTTATCGCTTTCTATTTTAATAGGAGCTTTTGTTTCTTTTTGGTGTAGGTTTTCATCAAATCCGCCACCTTGAATCATAAACCCGTCTATTACCCTGTGAAAAATTAAACCGTCAAAAAATTTATCTTTTATATATGATACAAAGTTTTCAACAGTAACAGGTGCTTTATCTGGGTATAATTCTAATTTAACATCACCTATATTTGTTTTCATAATAATATTAATATTTTTGCTTTCCTGCGCTTTATCTGCTTTTTTTACAGCAGGTTTTTTAGGTGCAGCAGCTTTTTTCACTGTTTCTTTTTTTGCTGCCGGTTTTTTAGCAGTATCTTTTTTTGTAGTATCTTTGTTTGCAGCTGTTTTTTTAGCTGGTTTTTTAGTATTTTTATTTTCTTCCATTATTTAATAACCCTTATGCTTTTTATAATTACTGGTGTAAGCGGCACATTTTCATGAAAACCTTTATTACCAGTCTTCACTTGTGCTATTTTATCAACTACATCCATACCTTTTGTAACTTTACCAAAAACAGCATATCCATAACCTGCAGTTGATTTTGCTTTAAAGTTAAGAAATGGATTATCTACAAGGTTAATAAAAAACTGGCTTGTAGCAGAGTTAGGGTCGCTGGTTCTTGCCATTGCAAGAGTGCCTCTGTAATTTTTTAAACCGTTATCACTTTCTATTTGAATAGGGCTGCGGCCAGCTTTTTCCTGCATATCAGAATTCATTCCACCACCCTGAATCATAAAACCAGGGATAACACGGTGAAATACTAAACCGTCATAAAATTTATTATTAACATATTCTAAAAAGTTAGTAACAGTAACAGGTGCTTTATCAGGGTATAATTCTGCCTCAATCTGTCCCATGGAAGTATCAATTAATACTTTTGGGTTTTTAGTTTGAGCCTGCACAGCTCCTGCTGTCATTAATACAGCAAATAAAATAACTGCAAATATTTTTTTCATATACTTCTCCATATTAACCTTTACCAAGAGAACGGCATTTCTCGCATACACCAAATAAATTCATATAGTGGTTTGTCAGCTTAAATTTATATTTAGCTGCAATCTGCTCCTGCTGTTCTTCTAAGTCTGGGTCATTAAATTCAATATTTTTACCACATACAACACATATCAAATGGTCGTGATGTGTTTTTCCCATAATAGCCTCATAATAGCTTTTACCATCGCCAAAGCGAACTTCACGCACTATTCCTGCCTCAATTAATAATTTAATAGTGCGGTATATAGTGGCAAGCCCAATATTTGGGTCAATATCTTTTGTAATGGCATAAAGTTTATCAATATCTATATGAGAATCATACTTCATAAATTCATCAAAAATAATCTGCCTTTGGCTTGTAAGCCTAAGCTTTTGAGTGGCAAGAAACGTTTTAAAATATTCTCTATTCTTGTCTAGTTCTTTATTTAGCATACATTACTCCAAATTGATTATATAAAATAAACTAAATTATTAATATTTGCAAAAGTTTTTTTATATTTCTTTAAAATTAAGCATAAATCATAAAAAAACAGATTAAATAACAATGGTTTATGAAAAATATGATATAAAAGTAAAAAAAAGCTTGCAAAATTTTAAATAATTATATATAACTACATTCTCAAATATGAGCGCTCATAGCTCAACTGGATAGAGCGTTTGACTACGGATCAAAAGGTTGTGGGTTCGATTCCTGCTGGGC
>DXAQ01000146.1 GCA_019116905.1 Candidatus Mucispirillum faecigallinarum
TAAAGTAATTTTGTAAAAAATATTCAAAAAAATAATATAACAGTTTGACATATTCACTACTCTTTTTTATATTATATGGGAAATTTACTAATAAACACACTAATTATTTGAGGTTAAAATGGAACATAATAATAATTCTATACAGGCTACAACAGTTGTTGCCATAAGAAAAGGCGAACATGTAGCAATGGCAGCTGACGGGCAGGTAACTTTTGGAAATATGGTTATGAAAGATAACGCAAGAAAAGTCCGCAGGTTAGCAGGCGGCAAAGTTTTATGCGGGTTTGCTGGCTCGGCAGCTGATGCATTTACATTAATGGACAGGTTTGAGGCAAAATTAAACAGCTATAATTTTAATTTAGAACGTTCTGCTGTGGAACTTGCAAAAGACTGGCGTAATGACAGGTATCTGCGTAAACTTGAAGCTATGATGATTGTAGCAGATAGAACTGGAATGTATGTAGTTTCAGGTAATGGTGATGTGATTGACCCAGATGACGGCGTAACAGCTATCGGCTCAGGCGGTCCTTATGCCCTTGCAGCAGGCAGGGCGCTTGTTGAAAATACAGAGCTTTCTGTTAGAGAGATTGCAGAAAAAGCTATAAATATTGCAGGTGCAATCTGCATATATACTAATAAAAATATTATAGTAGAAGAAATATAAATTTAAGGAGAAATAAATGGCAGAGGAGCTTACACCGACGAAAATTGTAGAGGAGCTTGATAAATATATTGTAGGTCAAAAAAATGCGAAAAAAGCTGTAGCTGTTGCTTTAAGGAACAGGTGGAGAAGATTACAGCTGCCTGCAAAAATACAGGAAGATATTACACCTAAAAATATTATTATGATAGGCTCAACAGGGGTTGGTAAAACTGAAATTGCAAGACGCCTTGCCCGCCTTACTAAATCACCATTTTTAAAAGTAGAGGCAAGCAAATATACAGAAGTAGGCTATGTGGGCAGAGATGTAGAATCTATGATTAGAGATTTAGTAGAAATCGGCGTAAATATGGTAAAAGCTGAGCAGAAAGAGCTGCATATAGAAAAAGCTAAATCACTTGTGGAAGAAAGAATTTTAGATATATTACTTCCGCCAAAGCCTATGACTTACTCTCTTGACGGCCATGAAAGCACAGGTAAAGAATCAAGGGATAAAATGAAAGAAAAATTACAGGCAGGCCAGCTTGATGACAGGTTTATTGAAATAGATGTTGATGAGCCTGCTCCGCATATTGAAGTGCTTACTAATGCAGGGTTTCAAGATATGGGCGTTGACTTAAATGATATGATGAAAAATATGTTTCCAAATAAAAAGAAAAAACGCAAAATGAAAATAAGTGAGGCTCGCGGCATACTTGAAATTCAAGAGTTAAACAGGCTTATAGATATGGACGATGTGAAAAGCACAGCACTTAAACGTGTTGAGCAGTCTGGCATAGTTTTTCTTGATGAGATAGATAAAATATGCTCATCAAGCACAGGTTCATCAAGAGGTGGCGATGTTTCAAGAGAAGGTGTGCAGAGAGATTTACTTCCTATTGTAGAGGGTTCAACAGTTAATACAAAATATGGCATAGTTAAAACTGACCATATATTATTTATTGCAGCAGGTGCGTTTTCTATGGCAAAGCCCTCTGATTTAATACCTGAACTGCAGGGCCGTTTTCCAATCAGGGTTGAACTTGACGCTTTAACCAAGGAAGATTTCCTACGTATTTTAAAAGAGCCTGAAAACGCTATTACAAAACAGTATTCTGCACTTTTAGAGGCTGATAATGTTACTGTAAAATATACAGATGACGGCATTGAGGCTATTGCAGATATTGCATGCACAGTTAATGCATCTAATGAAAATATAGGCGCAAGAAGGCTGCATACAATAATGGAAAAACTTTTAGAAGATATAGCTTTTGAAGCCCCAGAACATGCAAGCGGCGAAATAGTTATTAACGCAGAATACGTTCAGTCAAAACTTAAAGAAATAAGTACAAATCTTGATTTAAGCAGGTATATTTTATAAGAAATATATATGCTTTATATTCCAGCATAAATTATGATATTAATATGGGGAGTGTAAAAACTCCCCTTTTTTTATAAAATATTGTATGAATGATTATAAAATAAAATTATATGTAGTAAATTTATCAGCTGAAAAATTTTTAGATTATAAATGGGAATTAAAATTAGAAAAATTGAATTTTAAAAAAGCTCCCCGAGACGGGCTCGAACCGCCGACCCAGTGATTAACAGTCACTTGCTCTACCGACTGAGCTATCGGGGAATGATTGAAAGGTTAACCCCTCAACGTTTGACGAGTAAACCATATTTTATTTAAGTTGTCAACAACTTTTTTTATTTTTTTTTAAATTTCTTCTTCAGGGTCCATAAGTGTTAAATCTGCTATACAGCCACCCCATGTTAAACCTACTCCAAACCCCATTAATAATGCACGTTTACCAAGCGGTATATTTAATGACTGCATTTTATTTATTGCAATAGGTATTGTGGCAGATGCTGTGTTGCCTGTATCTTCGCAGTCATTAAAATATCTGCCGTCATCTGGTATATGGCACGCTTTCTGGATTGTCTGCAGCATAAACTTATTTGCCTGGTGAAATATAAAATTATCTATATCATCAAGAGATAACATATTTTTTTCCAGTATTGATTTTAACATTGGTGGAACTACTGTCTGCGTAAACTGAACTACTCCTTTGCCGTCCATATAAACAGTGGCATCTGTCCTAACGTTGCCATACTGGTCTTCTATCTCCCTGAATGCCTCCTCTCTTGATGCATATTTCATGCGCATCATACCATAGTTTACTATGATTTTCATAAAATCTACGCCATTTGTACCAAACTGAAATCCACGCAGATATTCTGTCCTTGAATAAGTTGAAGAAACTAAAGTGGCAGCAGCAGCATCACCAAAAAGCGGTTTCGTCCTCATATCTTTTGGGTGTATTAACTTGCTTAACGTATCTGCTGTTAATAATAACACATTATTTGCCTGGCCTGATTCTATTAACGCTTTTGATATAGATAAACCGTAAATGTAACCTGTGCAGCCATGGTTGTAGTCAAGGCACATACAGTTTGTTTTAAGCCCCAGCCTGCCGTGTATTATACATGATGTTGCAGGCATAATATGGTCAGGAGTTTCTGTACATAATACTAGTGCATCAATATCTTCCTTATTAACCTTATATTTTTCAAACATGATTTTTGCTGCTTCCACTGCTAAATCTGATGCACACTCGTTTGGCAGTGCAATAGGTCTTCTTGATACACCTATCTTGCTTGTAATACGGTTCTCTGGGTTATTAAACTCAAAGTTGTTTGGATAATAAGATGTAATGTGCTTAATATAAGCTCTTTTCGCCATAATAAAAAACCTCATCTAAAAAATAATGGCGTGGCGGATAAAGACAAAAATAAATTCATTTAGTTTTTTTAAAAAATTGCGCCACAAAATAAAAACAATATTGATAAGTCTGCTTATCAACCCATAAACATAATATATTTATACTGTTTTGACAAGGGGAAAATTGTAAAAGTCTACTACATACTACACAATTCATACTATTTTTTATGATTTTTCTCTATTTTGCCGCCTGCTACTATCACAAAGGGCGCTTTCACTCCCTCCAGCCTTTCTAAAAGCTTATCAGGATAATCATAATATGTTACTTCATCATGACAGCCTAAATTTAATGAAATACTTACTTTCCTTTTAAAAAATAACATATCCTTTAATGTGCCAGTAAGGCTGTAAGGGCGCTCCATAAATACTGTCGTTACTTTGCTCTTTTCTATGTTTTCAAAAAACTGCCTGCGTTTACCTGACTCTCTTGGTGGAAAACCTGCAAAGAAAAATGTTTTCGCATTAATGCCTGATACACTGACTGCTGATGTGATAGAACTTGCACCAGGCAGGCTTTTTATAATAATACCCCTGTCCCTGCACATTCCTATAAACTTATAATCAGGGTCAGAAATACATGGCGTGCCCGCATCTGAAAAAAATACAGAATATTCTGCACTTTCCACTGCCTTTAATATCTCTATACGCTCATTATCTCCCGTATGCTCATTAATTAAATAAAGCTCCGCACTGCTTTTTGCAGCACTTAAAAGCTTTAAAGCAACTGAACGTTCTTCGCCTACTGCCACACTGCATTTGCTTATTATATTTAATGTTTTTTCAGGTGTATCTTTTATATTATCACTTATTGATACACCTGCAACATATAAAACAGGCACTTATTTTACCCTTTTTTAATAACTTCAAGTCCGCCTAAATATGGGCGCAGCACCTCAGGCACTGTAACAGAGCCGTCTTCATTCTGGTAGTTTTCAAGCACAGCTACAAGGGTTCTGCCTACTGCCAAACCTGAACCGTTTAATGTATGAGCATATTTTACCTTGCCGTCTGTATCTCTGTAACGTATATTTGCACGCCTTGCCTGAAAATCTTTAAAGTTTGAACATGATGATATTTCCCTGTAACAATTCTGACCAGGTAACCATACTTCTAAATCATAAGTTTTTGCACTTGAAAAACCTAAATCACCAGAGCTTAATGCCATTACCCTGTATGGAAGTTTTAATGCCTGTAAAACCATCTCTGCATCATGAGTTAAACTTTCATGCTCCTGCTCTGATTTATCCTGAGCACATATTTTTACAAGCTCCACCTTATTAAACTGGTGGTTCCTTATAAGACCTTTCGTATCTTTACCGTAACTGCCCGCCTCTCTCCTAAAACATGCTGTAAGTGATGTGTTTTTTACAGGCAGCTGCTTTATATCTAATATTTCATCAGAATATAAGTTTGTAACAGGGATTTCTGCTGTAGAGATAAGATATAAATTATCCCTTTCACATACGTATGCTTCCTCTGCAAATTTTGGCAGCTGACCTGTGCCTATCATAGATTTTGTATTAACTAAATATGGCACACTCATTTCTATATAGCCTTTCTCCCTGTGCATATCAAGCATTAAAGAAGATATCGCCCTGTCAAGCCTTGCACCAACACCAGATAAAACATTAAAGCGTGATTCTGCTATTTTTACGCCTCTTTCAAAATCTATTATCCCTAAATCTGCACCTATATCCCAGTGGTTTTTTGGCTCAAAATCAAATTTACCTGGCTCGCCCCATTTTCTTACAACCACATTCTCTGTTTCATCTTTTCCAATCGGAGTTGTATCATCTATTAAGTTAGGTATATTCAAAAGCATACTGCGGATTTCTTCATCTACTGATGCTAATTTTTCATCAAGTTCCTGCATCCTGCCGGCATCTCTTTTTACCTGCTCCTGCAGCTCTGTTGTGTCTTTACCTTCCCTTTTTAATATGCCTACCTGTTTTGATATGGCGTTTCTGTCTGCTTTTAATTTTTCTACTTCTGTAATAATGTTTTTACGCAGCCCGTCTTTTTCTATAAGGCTTTCAAAATCAAATGAATAATTTCTTGCCTGCGTTTTCCTTTTTACTTCATCTAAATTACTGATAATAAATTTTAAATCTAACATATTTCACCTTTATATTATATTTTTATTTTTTTATTCAGCTAAACCCTGCACAGCCTCATCTTCCTGTATCATGTTCTCTTTCTCCATGATTTTATCTTCCTGCTCAACTGCTTTTTCTTCCTGCTGAACCGTATCACCCTGCTGCTCTGCATTAGTTTGGTTTTCTATACTGACACCTGTTGCCTGCTCTTTCTGCTCTTTCTGCTGCTCTTTTGCTTTCTTTTCTTTATATTTATCTATTAACTTGCGGGCTTTTGGTATATATTCATTTTCACTGTCATCACTTTCTAATTTTAATAAATAATATTCTGCCTCATCAACGTTATCCTGTTTTAATAAAAGCTTGACTATTTTATATACAGCCTTGCCGTAATATATTGTATCACTGTAATTTGCTGCTACATATTTATATCTTAATAATTCAGGCTCAGGTTTTAATATCCTTGCATAGTATAAAGCTATCTGCATTTCTTTCTTAGCAAGACGCTCACGCAGTAACATTATCCTTAAATCTACATCGTATTCTTCTACTAAATCAGGATATTTATTTTTTACTTCCTCTAAATAAAAAAGTGCACGCTCAGTATTTGTCTGGTCCTGAGATGCATAACGCACTAAGTTAAAATATGCAAGCCCTACACGGACAGTTGCAAGTTTTGCAGTTTCCCAACCTTTATATACTTCTAAATATACTTCATATACAGGTATTGCATCTACATATTTTCCTGCTAAAAAGTAGCTGTCAGCCAGTGCCAGCTGGATAGTTGCTGCATACTCAGGAGATTCTGCCCTTACTAACGCCTGCTCATAACGCTCTGCAGCCTTTGCATATTTACCCTTGCTCGCAAGCTCATCACCCATTTCTTCATAATATGTTGCAGGCTTATCAAGCTCCACTTCCTTTGCACATCCGTAAAGCAATGATATAATTAATACTACATATATAAACCTAGCCATTATTATTCTCCAAAAATGTTACATAAATATCAGGATAAGCTACCTTGTTTACTATGCATTTATACGGGCCGCTGCCGTTATCTGCAACGCCGTCTGTAACGTATAGTTTGCCGTCAGTATCCGGTGCCTGAAAAATCGCCCTGCCCTCAAGAATAAATTCAAAATCGTCATTTACTTTATCTATAAAACATATAAACTCTTTCTTTTTATATTCCCTAAGCCTTGCACTCGTATTCTTCTTCTGCAGACTCTGCAGTTTCTTTATTCTTGCTTTTTTCGTTTTCTCATCTATATCATCATTGTAATTATATGCTATTGAGCCTTCCTCTTTATAGTATGGAAAAAATCCTGCATAGTCTGGCTTTTTATCTTCTATAAATTTTATAAGCTCATTAAAATCTTCCTCAGTTTCGCCAGGAAAACCAACAATAAAGGTTGTGCGGATAAACGCATCTGGACATAATCTTCTTATTGTGTCAAATACATTATCTATTACCTGCCTTGTAGATGCACGCCTCATACGTGTTAATATTTTATCACTGGCATGCTGAACAGGTACTTCAAAATATTTTATTATATTTTTTGTTTCTGATACAAACTGAATAAGCTCAGCTGATACGCCCTCCGGGTTTAAATAAAGCATCCTGAAAAGCGTATCTGGAAACTTAGATGTTAAGTTTTTCATTAAAGGAATAAGTTTTTCCTCTCCATATATATCCATTCCATACTGAGTTGTATCCTGACTGATTATAACTATCTCTTTTACACCCTTATCTATTAAAGATGCTGCCTCCTGCTCAATATCTTCTATCGGCCTGCTTTTAAGTCTGCCGCGGATATTCGGTATAACACAAAAAGCACACGTGTTATTGCAACCCTCGCTTATTTTAAGATATGCATAATATGGCGCATTTGTAATGGCTCTTAAATTTTCACCCTGTTTTTTCTCCACATGAAATTCATGCCTTAAATAATCTGCCGCATCACTCAGCCTGCCTACACCTGTTATAAAATCAATTTCAGGCATCTCTTTTAATATTTCATCTTTATAACGCTCAACCATACAGCCTGTAACTATAAGTTTTGCTTTTTTAGATATAATATTTTCCATCTGTAAAATATTATCTACCGCCTCTTTTACTGCAGGCTCTATAAAACCACATGTATTTATTATTACTGCATCGCATTTTTCAGGGTTCTGCTCTGCAACAAAACCGTCATTTGAAAGCTCGCCTATTAAATATTCAAAATCTACCTGATTTTTTGCACAGCCTAAACTTACATAACTTATTTTTTTCTGCTTCATCTAATATCCTAATATGTTTTTATATTATCTATATTTTTAAAATATAATTGTATTTCTTCCTTATCCCTGCCCATTTGAGCAATCAGTTCATCAAAAGAATTAAACTTTATATCACTTCGTATATATTTATACAATATTATTTCTACGTATTCTCCATAAATTTCTTCATTAAAATCAAAAATATTTGCTTCCACCCTTAATTCAGGCTTGTTGTCTATTGTTGGACGGCTGCCAATATATGCCATAGCATTATATATTCTATCCTTTATTTTTACCTTTGCAGCATACACCCCAAAAGCAGGTATCATCTCATTTTCTGCTTTTAAATTTATTGTAGGATAACCAAAGGTTCTGCCAAGCTTATCACCATGTATTACTTCCCCCTCTAAACTGTATGGGCATGATAAAAACCTGCCTGCCTCCTCTACCTGACCTGATTCCAAAAGCGAACGGATACGTGAGCTTGATATGTCTTTACCGTCCCTGTCTTTTAATTTATGGGCAAACATACATGTTATACCATACTCTGCACCTAACTTTGATAAAAGAGATGTGTCCCCAGACTTGCCTGCTCCAAACCTGTAATCGTTACCTACTATTAAAAATTTTGCATGCAGCTTGTCCACCAATATTTCCTTTACAAACTGCTCAGGTGAAAGGTTTGCAAGCACTTCATTGAAATCTGCTATTACAAGATAATCTGTTTCCTGCTGATAAAACTTTTCCATACGCTTTTTAGGGGTTGATATTAATTTTATAGGCTTATGAAAATATTTAAAAGGGTGCGGATTAAAAGTCATTATTACACTTTTTAGGTCTCTTGCTTTCGCCTCCTCTTTTAATACTGATATAATAAGCCTGTGCCCTAAATGCAGACCATCAAAATTACCTATACAGACTGCACTCTCCCCCTCTATTTTCGTATTTTCAAGACCATGAAAAACTATCATTCTATTCATCCCTTTTACAGCATGATTTTACTACTTCAATTGTGTCATCTTCTGCCTTGTGAAATACCTGATACATTTTATCAGGGGCTGTGTGAACGTAATAATCCCACACTATAAACCATATGCCGCAAGTTAGAAAACCTAAAACAACATAAAGCGTAAAATTCTTTTTTATATGCGGGTTTGTGCAGTACATTAATGGGTGGTCTTTTAATTTTAATGACATAAATATATGGCTTATTGTCTCATACATTTCACTTTCAAACTGCTGCACATCGTCCCATATTCTATTCATTTTATAAATATATATTAATACTACAACTGCCGTATCTATTCCCCATATTAAAAAGATAGTAATAAGCAGTGTATTTGATATATTATTTATGCCTGTTGTTAAAATATAACCTGCAATAAATAATGTAAATATTATAACAGGCAGAAACCCCTTGATTACAAAGGGCATGACAGGATGAACTTCTTTTTGAAATCGCGACAGCCTGCCCCTTAATGATGACATATATTCTTCATACTTATCAAGCCCTCTTTCATTTGATTCAAGCTCTATAAAGTGGATTACCATATCAAAAAATTCATGCTTTCTTCTAATATATTTATCAACCCTTAGTATACGCTTAATAAATATATACACAAAAGCTATACCAAAAGTAAGCCAGCTTAATATAAATGTTAACAAAAACCAGTTTATAAGAGGCTTATCTACTTTTTCACGCTCTCTTATATTATCTTTCAGCTGATTATATACTACATTTACCATATATATTACCTCTTAAATATATATAATATAATTAATATCCTAAAATTTCCAGTAATTTATCTTCTACTGGATATATCATGTTTAAATACTGCTTTTCCTGAGCTGCAAGGTTACTATCTGTAATCAAATAGCCTACAAAAGTAATTATTCCCGCTATTAATATTAACCAGTACGGATTTTTAAAATACTTTTTCACTTCCAGAATTAAAGGCTGCTCTATTATATTCTTTTTGATAAGTATGCTGCTTATCTCATCAATTATCTTACTTTCATCATTATTAATATTATACCACACTTCTACCCTTTTCTTTAAAGGGTCAGCAAAAAAGAAAAAATAAATCACAATAATTAAAAATAAAGCAATAGGAAAAAATATTTCATTATAGTAGCTGTCTTGATAGATACTAATTATTACCATTTTATTATAATGTAAAATACCAAAAAATAAGTATATAGATAATGCAAAAGAAGAATATAAACCAAAAGATATTAAATATGCAGATTTTAATTTATTGCTTTTTTGAAACGCATTTATTTTCAATTTTATATCTTTAAATTCATCTTCAGTATAACCATATTTCTCAATAAGTGCTGAACATATTAAATTATAAAATTCATGCTTTCTATTTAAATAATTATTTACTGCAATATCAACTTCTCTAAAAAGTATTATTGTTATAATTAGTAAAATTACAAGGGGAAAAAATGAAATAAAATATAAATAATCATCAAAATGAAATATATCTATATAATACTGCTCCATACATAATAATATAAGTACAATAACCATAATAAATACAGCAACTGCCTTATAATCTCGCCATATTTTTTTATCTGCCTGACCTTCTCTGCTTCTTAGGCTTATATTATCATAAATGCTTTTTTCTAAACTGATTGTATTATTCATTTATTTATCCCTTATAAACGAAGCTAGATAATCTTCTACTAAATACCCTTTTGAAAGATATGTTTTTTCTGCCGTTACCATGAGATAATCCCATACAATATAATATAAACCATTTAATATGCTTAATAAAACTATAGACATTATAAACGGCACTTCTAATTTGCAGTCTACTGGATAATTTACTTGTTTCTTATTTTTATCATTATCTGGTATTATCTGCTGAATATTATCTACTATCTCTTTTTCAAAAAGACTTATATTATACCAAATATCATTTCTTAT
>DXAQ01000147.1 GCA_019116905.1 Candidatus Mucispirillum faecigallinarum
AAAATGGGAGTAAAAAAATTTTTTAAAAATTTTTTAAAAAAAACTGTTGACAAGAATAAAAGATTAATATATACATAATACTCTCAGGCGGGGCGTAGCGCAGGGGTAGCGCGCATGTCTTGGGAACATGATGTCGCAGGTTCAAATCCTGTCGCCCCGATTTTTTGGCTGCTTTTTAGCAGCCTTTTTTTATATCCTTTTTTATTTTTCCTTATAAATCAATCATATTTGTACATGAAAAAAAATTTTTATTTTTTTATAAACTTTTTTGTGTGTATGCTGTCTTACAAGCATAAGGCAGTAAGAATAAATAATAAGCCTTAACAAAGGAGAAGTTTATGAAAAAAATAATGTCATTAGTAATTGTTTTAACTCTTTCATTAAGTATGGCAGCTTATGCTCAAATGGGTATGGGCAGAGGAATGGGCAGAGGTGCTCAGGCCACAAACAATGTTGCAAATATTGAGGAGGCAAAGGCACTTGTTTTGCAGCAGACATCAAATATTAAAGGTGCAAAAATCGTTTCTGCATCAGAAGGTCAGGGACGCAGAGGCACAATGTATATCATCAATGTATCAGATGATAATGGTAAAACTTATGAATACCATGTAAACCCATGGGGTGAAGTGATACTTTTTAGATAAATTGCAGCTGGCAGATATTATAACTTATTTTATCCCTTTATTTTATATGTATCTGCCAGTTGTATATTTTATTCATATTTAATTTGATTTTTAAAAAAATGAACTTTTAAATAAAATATGTATCTAACATTTTGAAGCCAGCTGGTTTAAAAAAATAAAATAAAAAGGTGAGTGTTATGAAAAAAATAATTTTAATATCATTTATTGTATTAGCATTAGGCTCATTTGCTTATGCACAAATGGGTGCAGGCATGGGTATGGGCTGCTGGGCAGCAGGTAATACTCAGGTAACATCAGCATCTCAGGCTGAAGATATTATAAAAAGTTATCTTGGTACAGGAAATGGCACAGTTTCTGGTTCAGAAGCAGTTGAATTACGCAGAGGTACTGGTTATAAAGTAGCTGTTAAAGATGATGCAGGTAATACTAGTTATTATTTAGTAACTCCTTATGGAATGGCAAGAGGTCCATTTAGCGAAGAAGTTGCTAATAATTTTGGTCAATTTGGCTTTGGTATGAGACACGGCATGGGACATGGTATGGGTCATGGCTATGGTATGATGGGTAATACTGAACCAACAGTTACAACTATTGCACAGGCTGAAGAAGTTGTTAAACAAGCTATTGCTAATTTAAAAGGATATACTATTACATCAACTGATGAATTACAAGTTATGAGAGGTACTGCATATAAAGTTAATGTAAAAGACAGTGCAGGCAATCAGTTATACTATTTTGTAAACCCTTATGGATATGCACGTGGTCCATTAGCTGATATTGCACAAAATAAATAATAAAATCATACTAAAAAAATAGAACTTTCCATATATTAGCTTGTCATATTATATAGAAAGTGGTATGATTAGTTAATAAGTATTGGGAGGTAATTTATGAAAAGAGTAGTTTTAACATTAATTTTAGTGTTTGCAGCAGCTGGTTTTGTATTTGCTCAATCTAATGCAGGTGCAGCACAGCAGAATAACAAAGGAGCATACTATAACTGCCCTTATCCAGATTGTCCTTTATGCACTGGTGGTGTGTATGGTCCTGGAATGGGCAAAGGTGGCAGAGCTGGCAAAGGTATGGCTATGGGTGAGCCTGTTATAGTTACTACTGACCAGGCAAAAAATGCTGTTGAAAAATATATACAAAATTTAAAAGGGTATTATATAGAAACAGTAGAGTCTTTTAATAGAGCAGGTGGTGGAATCACATCATACAGAGTGTATGTAAAAGACGGCAGCGGTAACAGCTTTTTCTACCATGTTGACCCATGGGGCAGAGTTGGCGGACCAATAGCTTATACTAGAACAAAATAATTTAATTTATAATTTAATCAATTACGCATTACGGGGCAGGCGGATTTTCCACCTGCCTTTATTTTATCATATTTATAAGTTTAATAGCTGTATTACTTTTTATTTATATCTAAATAAAAGTTATTTGTTTAATTCATCTAAAAATTCCTGCATTAATTCTTTATCATATTTAATATAATATTTCATAATTAAAGCAGTAGATGCATAAAGTTTAGATTTTAAAATTGTTGCTTTTTGATATACTGCATTTGAAAACATATCTATCCATACTAATATATGCTCTGATGAAAATTTTAACTGGTCATTAATTGTTGCCTGTAATAAATATATATCGCCAACTTGTGCCAGCTGCCCTGTTAAATCACTTAATTTTTGCATATAAAGCATTTCTACGCTTATATAATCTTCTGGCGCTTTTATACTTTCTGGCATTTTAAAATCACGAGTTTTATATATTGCTGTAACTTTTTCCCATTCTTCCCCTTTTAATAAGCCATCGCTTGATAAATATGAGGAGGCAGAAGCTGGTACATTTCCCATACCGCTTAAAAAAAGTGATGTAAATTCTACATTTAATTTTTGCAGGAATTCATTTATATTTTCAGCCACTTCTTCTTCACTTACGTATTCTTCAAATAATTTACATGCATTATTATATTCATCACTTTCTACATATTCCTTTAAGTCATTAAAATATGAAAGGTATTTTGAAGAAACTCCTATAAAACTTTCATCTGCCACATTATTAAATATCCTATAAAAATAATTAAAAAATGCACTGCGCAAAATTGATGAATTTATTAAATCTTCTTGTAATTCTTGATTAAATGACATATAATACCTCATTAAGAATAAGTTTAGTAATTTTAATATCTTTTTAATTTTTTTACAATAGATGATTATCAATTTCAGTAAAAAAATAATTTTTATTTTTTTTAAAAAAAGTGCTTGACAAATTCTTTAAAATATGGAATAAAATACTTCTTGTTAATGATACGGGCCAATAGCTCAGTTTGGTTAGAGCCACCGGCTCATAACCGGTAGGTCCTAGGTTCAAGTCCTAGTTGGCCCATTTTAGGGGAGTGTATGCTCCCCTTTTTATTTTAATCTTTTTTAAAGGTCAGGTTAAGGTAAGCAGCATTTATATGGTTAAGACAAGCGATATTATTAATTATTTAGAACATTCATTTACTGATATTTCAATGCAGTCAAAGTGGGATTTTTCTGGAAAACAAATCTTTACTGGTGATAAAGAAATATCTAAAATAGCTTTAAGTCTTGACGCAAAAGAAAATATAATTGAAGAAGCAGTGAAAAAGGGGTGTGAGTTGTTAATTACTCATCACCCCATTTTTTTTCATGAAAGTAAAGGCATAAATATCAATAATATTAATGATAGAAAAACTATCAAAGCTATTAAAGGCGGCCTTGATATTTTAAGCTATCACACTAATATTGATATGGCTTTTAATGGCACAAATGATTATATCTGCGAGCTGCTTGATGCAAAAATGGATAAAGGATTTTTAAGTTATGAAGGCAGTATGCCACTTTATAAATTATCTGTTTTTGTGCCTTATGATTATAAAGATGATGTTTTTGCAGCAATCACTTCCTGCGGGGCAGGCTCTATTTATGGCAATTATTCTGCATGCGGGTTTATTGCTGAAGGGGCAGGGCTTTTTACTCCACTTGATAATGCCAACCCTTTTGTTGGCACTATTAATGAACCTCAGATTGTAGATGAAGTTAAAATAGAAACAGTAGTATTAAAAAAACATTTAAATGCTGTTATAAAAGCTATGATTGAAGCCCACCCTTATGAAGAACCAGCATACGATATTATAGAAATGCATAATAAAATTGATTACGGGTTCGGAAGAACTGCACTGCTTAATAAAGAATACTCTTTATCAGAATTTATCTCGCTTATACAGGAAAAACTTAATATAAAACATATTACAACAAATATGAAAGATATAAAACCGTTTACACGCTTTGCTGTATGCACAGGTTCAGGCACTTCCTTATGGAAAGATGCTTTAAAAAAAGGTGTAAATGTGCTTTTAACTGGTGATATGAAATATCATGATGCTCTTGATGCTTTTGAAGCAGGGGTATGTGTGATTGATGCAACTCATCAGGCAACAGAAGAAATATATATGGGCAGACTTGCTGAAATTATAAAAAAACAATTTAATATAGAAGTTATAGTTTTAAAACAGGAACAACAACTAATATGCTGGGGAGGTAATAATTAATGCAAGAAATATTAGAACAGCTTATTGAACTTCAAAAAATTGATTCTAAAATCGCATCTATTGAAGGAGTTATAAAAAATACTCCATCACAAATCAAAGCAGTGCAGGAAAAATATGAAAAAGCTATTGCAGGTTATGACAGCATAAAAACTGCACTTGATGAAAACAAAAAAACTTATCTTGCTTTGGAAGCAGAGTTAAATGAGAAAAAAAATAACCTTATGAATTCTCAAAATAAACTTTCTTCTGTCCAAAATACTAAAGAGTATGAATCTGTTATTCGTGAGCTTGATACTCTGAAAAAAAATATTGCAGATGATGAAACTAAACTTAAAGAAATGATGAACCTTGATTTTAAATATGAATCAGAACTTAGTAAAATGGTTGAATTAAAAGACAGTTTAGAAAAAGAAATTGCAGAAGTAAGCTCATCAAAAGCAGATGAAGATAAAGAACTCCACGATGAACTTGCAAAACTTATGCAGGAAAGAGAAGAACATGCTTCTAAAATTAAAAAAAGTACTCTTATGAAATATGACAGAGTTAGAGCTCACCGCCATAATATTGGCATAGCATCTGTTAAAGATGAAGTTTGTAATGGCTGTTATATGCATATTCCACCTCAGCTTTATGTAGAAGTAAAAAAAGATTTAGAAGTGCATACATGTCCGCACTGCCAAAGAATACTTTATTATATTCCGCCAAAACAAACTGATGAAACTAAAAAATAGGCTGTTTAATAAATAAATTTAATTTTTTCTTAATGCATACTTGATTTATGACGAAAATAAAGTCATAATAAAGTATGCTTTTTTTGTATTAAGCGCAAATATTTGTGTTATTTAGGAGAATATGTTGTATTTAAGGGTATTATTAGTATTATTTATTATAATATTTACTTTTGGGTGCAGTGAAAAACGAACTATTGTGCAGGACAATGCCACTGCAAATTTAAATATCAGCTCTGTAGCTCAGTCAGAAAATACTGATATTTTAGAAGGTAACGAAAAATTTTCAGCAGGTGATTTTCAAGAGGCTATTAAATCTTATGAAAAAGCATCTAAGGAAAACAAAGCTACTGCATTTTATAATATTGGTGTAAGCTACTATTTATTAAATAATACTCCTATGGCAGAATTAAATTTTAGAGAGGCTGTAAAAGCAGACCCTGATTTTCCTGAAGCTGTTATGAACCTTATTGCTGTGCTTGCAGAGCAGGGCGGAGAAAAAGCAAGAGAAGCAGAACAGTATGTGGAAAAATATATTGATAAAGCAAACCACTCAGCTGATGCGTACAGCGGTATTGCAAATGTATATTTAAGCGTTAATGATACAGCAAAAGCTATGTATTATTACAAAAAAGCCTTAGAAAAAGATGCATCATCTCCTATTGTGCTTGAAAACTATGCCAACCTGCTTATAAGTATTGGCGAATATAATGACGGCATAAGTCTTTTAGAATCATTACATAATAAAAATTTTGTAGTTTATTATAACCTTGCAAATGCATATTATGCTCTTGGCAATAAAGACAGCGCATACGGCAACGCTCAGGAGGCTTTATATTCTGACGGAGCAAGCGAAACAGGGTTTGATAAACTGGCATCACTTTTTAATAAATTAAAAAAATATTCCGATGAGGCTCAAACTCTGCGTATTTTAATCAGCGGTAACGATAACAGAGATTACAGAGTGCGTTTAATTAAAGCATACCTTTCTCTTGCACAAAATGATAAGGCTGTTGATGAAATAGATTTACTGTTAAAAGATTATCCAAATGATGAAGAACTTAGTCTTTTAAAATACAATGTGCTTGTTTATATGGATACTGCAAAAGCAGGGGATTATATAAAATCCTTATACGAAAAACTTAAAACTGATAAAGTATTATCATATTATGCAAAACATGTATGTTATTTTAATAAAACACAAAATGAATTAAGACCATATTTACAGGTAAATAGAAATAACGGTTGGATTTCCCTTGCAAAAGCTGTATATGCTCTAAAACAGGGCAGATATAAAGATGCAGAAACATATTTAAAATCAGCAGGACCTGAAAACGGTCATGACTATTATGCTTATAATACATTTTTAAATATTAAAAACCGTGATTTTGCTAAGGCTGCCTCCTATGCATCAAATCTTGATTTACTGCAGTATGATACATTTTGGTATAAACTTGTAATTGCCTGGAATTTAAGAGAACCACAGACTGTTTTAAGTTTAGGGGAAGAATATAGAAACAGCTCACTTATTTCTATAAGACCGCCTTCTTTTGAATTTAATATACGCCCTGTCCTTGATGATATGAGTTTTACATACAGGTTTGATGATAAAAGCGTTGATGCAGCATCAATGCTTGCTTATCCTGTTTTTATGAAACCTGATGAAACTACTCAGTTTTTAATTACCGGCAGGACTGCTTTAAAAGAAAGAGATAGAAACAGCGTTACAAACAAACTTGAAGGCATTAAAATGAATAATGCTGCTCTTGATGATTTTACAGCTTTTAATTTTGATAGTGCTAAAACCAAGTTTGAAAAAGCAGCCGCAAACTTAACAAATAATACTATTGTGCTGTATAATCTTGCTCTTACATATTTTAATCTTGGTGAAAATGATAAAGCAAAAGAGGTAATAGATAAAGCATTTGTAATTGATAAAAATGACGGATTTATTCACTTAATTTCAGGTCTTTTAAATTACAGAAAGGGTAACTATCCTGAAGCAAAACTAAACTTTGACCAGGCAAAATTATATGCATCTAAAAAAATAGGTGAACTTGAAAAACCTGAAGATGAAGATATTATGCTTTTATACTTATCAATCCTTGCAAGTGATAGACCGTCAAGAAAAAATGAGGCAGAAAGTATATATAAATCAAAAGATAATGGTTTTACTGTATCATGTGCCTTACTTATGGATTACTTTGATGATTATGATTTAGAAAAAATAAACTCTCTGCAGGATTCTCCAATATTTAGAGTATCACGTGTTAGAAATCTGCTTGCTTTAAGGCATACTCCAATAGACCAGTTTAAAGATGTTGATGATGCAGACAGGTATTATACTCTTGCATACAAATTTGCAATGCTCCAGCGTGGTGCAGCAGATGCTGTTATGTTTAATAAAAGGTTTGCGAAAGATAAAGTTTATTTAAAAGATATGGTATATGTATCTATATATAAAAATGATAAAAAGTCAGGGCTCAATTATTTGCAGTCATTATCTAATATGGATTACAGATATTCAGAACTTTATAAAGTTTCATTATATTATTTTACATGGATAAGAGATTTTGTGAATGCAGAGGCATCTTACGGCTCTCTTGACAGGCTTGGATATAATGACCAGACATCATTTTTCTATATGCTTTTATATTTCCTTGTTAATTTTAATGAAACAAGGCTTAATAACTACTTAAAACTTTATAACGATGCTTACGGGGCAGATTATAAATATGACGTAGTAACAGCTTTAATGAACTTATATACAAAAAATATCAGTACTTTTGATAGTATAGTAAGGCGTCTCTTATCCCAGGACCCATACTTATTTGATAAAATGTTTATAGAGGTTAATTTTGAAAAATTTTAGAACAAACAAAACTTTTATTGCTTTACATGTAATTATTTTTACTTTACTAATTATTTTTGCATTAAATTCTGAAAACAGAACTACGCAGTTAAATATTATTCTGCTTTCAGCAATGGTTGTAATATCACTTTTTATGCTTACATCTTCACTCATCAAAAGTGTAACAATTACAGATGATAAAATAATTGTCAGAAGTATTTTAAAAACTACAACACTTGATATAAATAATATAAGTTATGGATATGCTTTATCAGCTATGGGCAGGTTTGTATTAATTGTTAATGATGGCAATCGCTCTATAATGGTTTCATCATTAAATGACGGCTTTGAAAATCTTGTATCATTAGTTTCTTCAAAAATTACAGATGAAGAAAGAAAAGCCTTTGATATTATTACTCCTGCATCATTAAAACGTAAATATATGATTTATGCTTTTGTAATGACATTAATCGTTGCTTTACTTGTTTATGGTATTATTACAAGCTATCATTTAGTTTAAAGAAAGTATAAGGCAGGAAATATGTATAATGAATGATAAATTACAGGTTAAAATTAATCCTGTAATTTATTAATTAAATTATATGCATCATTTCTTTTAAGTCCTAATGCTTTCATCATTTTTAAAATATCTTTTGATGAAACATTTTCACTTATCAGCTCTTTTATTATTTTTTCGTAATTAAGGCTTATTTTATTATCATCTTCATTATTTTCTTTTAAGCTGTTATTTACTGTAACAACAAATTCGCCTTTGACTGTAATATTTTCTATTTCTTCTTTATTATTAATAAAAATAGTTTCTTCATATACTTTTGTAGCCTCCCTTGTTAAAGATATGGGGGCAGGGAAGTAGTCTAATAAAATATTTACAGTTTCTTTTACTCTGTAAGGTGATTCATAAAAGATTATAGGTGCTTTTATATGGAGCAGGCTTTCTATTTCTTTAATTTTTTCTTTTTCTTTGTGTGGCAGGAAACCATGGAAATAAAAACTTCCGCCGCTGAAACCTGATGCTATTAAACCGTGAATTAATGCAGTAGGGCCTTGAACTATTTCAAAGGGTATTCCTTTTTCTATTACTTCTTTTACAACATAAGCGCCAGGGTCAGAAATGCAGGGCATACCAGCTTCACTGATAAGCGCCACATTATCACCATTTAAAAGACATTCTATAATACTATTAGATGCTGTTTTTTCATTATCCTTATAATAAGATTTACATGGCTTTTTTATACCCTGACTGCTTAAAAGACTAAGTGCAGTGCGCGTATCTTCTGCAAATATAATATCTACAGAAGATAATACTTCAACTGCACGTTTTGATAAATCAGAAAGGTTGCCAATAGGCGTGCCTACTATATAGAGCATATTAATGTTTTAATTCCTCATTAATATATTTTTCTGCCATTTTTGCTGCAACTGCGCCGTCTGATGCTGCAGTTACTACCTGCATAAGACCTTTTTTACGCACATCACCTGCGGCAAAAACACCTGGGACATTTGTAACAGTATCTTCTGATGCTTTAATAAACCCACCGTTAGTCATTTCTATATAATCAGTGAAAATATCAGTATTTGCATCCCAGCCAATAAATTCAAATATACCGTCGCATTTATAATCTATTACTTCATTTGTTTGTGTATTTCTTAATTTAACACCAGTAACAGTGTTTTCTCCCATTACTTCTTCAACAGTATAAGGAGTCATAAAATGCATTTTTTCATTTTCTTTTGCACGCTGTTGAATTATTTTTGCAGCTCTAAACTCGTTTCTTCTGTGTACAATAGTTACTTTTGATGCAAATTTAGTAAGATACATTCCTTCTTCCAAAGCAGAATCGCCGCCACCAACAACAACAACTTCTTTATTTCTAAAAAAGCCGCCGTCGCATGTAGCACAAAAAGAGATACCTCTGCCTATAAAATGTTCTTCATTTTTAGCACCTGTTTTTTTAGGTTTAGAACCTGTTGCAATAATTAACGCCTTACATTTTATTTTTCTACCGTCTTCTAAAATAACAGTTTTCCATACACCTTCATCTATTACTTCAACACAGTTTCCCTGCCTGATAACAGCACCAAATTTTTGGGCATGCTTTACAAATTTTTCTGTTATTTCATGACCTAAAACTGGCTCTGTAAAACCTGGATAGTTTTCTATATGTTCAGTAATTGCCATATTGCCACCAGGAAAGTTTTTTTCTAAAATAACAACAGATAACGCGTCCCTTGCAGCATACATGCCGGCAGAGCAGCCTGCAGGGCCTCCGCCTAAAATTACAACATCGTAACTTTCGTTTAAGTCTTTGTTAAAAAAGTTTTCCATTAGTCCCTCCATAATACCTGCTGCACTTTATCAGCACTGCCTATTTTAGTCTCATATATTACTCTGTTATCAGAGCTGATAACATATAAATGAGGCCAGCTTCTTATCCCATATTTTTTACCGGCTGATTTTGTGTCTGTGGCAAATATTATATTTTTATAATTTGAATAATCATCTTCCCCCAAAAGATTATTCAATTCCTTAACATTATCATAACCTTCAGCTATCACAATAACCTGTGCAAGCCCTTTATTCTGCAAAATTTTAAATGCAGGTAAAGCCCTTTTATAAGTTGTATTAATTATATAGTTTGAAAAATAAGTATGTTTTTTATAAAAAATAACAACCTTTGGGCTTATAATATCATTCATTTTAAAGCTCTCTCCATTACTGGCTGTAAGAATTAGTTCTGGTGCTTCTGAGCCAACAGCAAGAGGATTATTAAGCCTGTATATATTTAAAACAGCAAAAGATAAAGCCACCAGTGCAAATATGTATATATTTTTACCTGCAAATATTCGCCTTAAATATGGCGGCTTATTTTCTTTTAATGCCATTATTTTTTAAGCCCTGCTAATGCTTCATTAATTTTATCAAGCCTTGCTTTTGCTTCCTCATAAGTTTTCTTATCTTTTTCTATAACATTCGCAGGTGCTTTTGCAAGGTAGCCTTCATTTTTCAGTTTGCCACCGTATAAGTTTACATCTTTTTCTACTGCTTTTTTCTCTTTTTCAAGCCTTGCTATTTCTTCTTCCACATTGATTGTGCCTGCAAGGGATACCATTACTTCAAAACCATTACCAACACTTTTTGCACAGTCGCTTGGAGCTTTTTCGTTAAAAAGTATTGATTTTGCTTTACCCATTTTCATAATAAGTGGCATTTCTGATTGAAATAGTTTAAGAGAATTTTCATCATCAGTATTTATAAATATTTCAAGCTGAGCAGCAGGTGTAATATTATATTCACCACGAATATTTCTTATTAAGCTTACAGCTTCAATAACTTTATCTATTCCTTTTTCTTCGTTTTCATAATTAAATTTTAAGTTATCTGGGTATTCTTCATACATTATAGTTTCTTTACCAGTTAATGTTTGGAAAATATGCTCAGTAACAAAAGGAATATAAGGGTGCAGCGCAATTAATGATTTTTCTAAAACATAAGCAGCTGTTGCAAGTGCCTGCTCTTTTTCTTCATCTGTACCTTTAAACATTCTGTCTTTTATTAATTCTAAATACCAGTCGCAGAAAGTCATCCAGAAAAATTGATAAAGCTCATTTGCTGCATCGTTTATGCTGTAATTATCTATGGCTTTTGATGCTTTTTGTGCAGCACTTTGCAGTTTCATTAATATCCATTTATCAACATTTGTAAGTTTATTTTCATCTATTGCAGGAATATTTTCACCAAGGTTCATTAATATAAATCTTGATGCATTCCATATTTTATTAATAAAGTTTCTGTATCCTTCAACCCTGTCAACATTCATTTTAATATCTCTGCCTTGAGCTGCAAAGATAGCAAGAGTAAACCTGAATGCATCTGCGCCGTATTTATCTATCATAATAAGCGGGTCAATAACATTGCCTTTTGATTTACTCATTTTCTGCCCCTTTTCATCACGAACAAGAGCATGAAGATATACATCTTTAAATGGCACTTCACCCATAAATTTTATACCCATCATCATCATACGGGCAACCCAGAAAAATAAAATATCAAATCCAGTTACAAGTGTAGAAGTAGGGTAGAATTTTTTTAATAAATCAGTTTTTTCAGGAAATCCCATAGTAGAAAACGGCCATAATGATGAAGAAAACCATGTATCTAATACATCTTCATCTTGATGAATATTTGTTGAGCCGCATTTTTCACATTTATCAGGGTCAGTTTTTGCAACAGTAGTGTGTGAGCAGTCTGCACAGTGCCATGCAGGTATCCTGTGCCCCCACCATATTTGGCGAGATATACACCAGTCTCTAATATTATTCATCCATTCAAAAAATGTATTTTCCCATTGTTTTGGAATAAGTTTTATATCGCCATTTTTAACAGCTTCTATTGCTTTTTCTGCAAGTGGTTTCGTTTTTACAAACCACTGCATAGATACGCGTGGCTCAATTACAGTGTTACATCTGTAACAGCTGCCAACATTGTGTTTTAATGGCTCAATTTTAACTAATAAACCAAGTTCTTTAAATTTTTCTACAACTGCTTTTCTTGCAGTTAATATATCCATTCCCTCAAATTCAGGATAGAAGTTACCGCATATTTTATTATTTTCATCAATACATACAATTTCTTCTAAATTATGGCGTTTGCCTGCTGCAAAGTCGTTTTGGTCATGGGCAGGGGTGATTTTTACGCATCCTGTTCCAAACTCTGTTTCAACAAAATCATCAGCAATTACAGGTATTTTCCTGTTAATAAGCGGCAGAACTACGTTTTTACCAACTATATGTTTATACCTTTCATCATCAGGGTGCACAGCAACTGCTGTATCACCAAGATATGTTTCTGGGCGTGTAGTAGCTATTTCAACATATTCATTACTGTTTTCAACAGGATATTTTAAATGGTAAAGAAAATCATCTTTTTCAGTAAATTCAACTTCAATATCGCTTAATGCAGTATGGCATCTGGCGCACCAGTTTACCATATAGTTTGACCTGTATATTAAGCCTTCCTTATATAGTGTATAAAATACTTCTCTAACGGCGCGAGATAAGCCTTCGTCCATTGTAAAGCGTTCTCTATCCCAGTCGCAGCTTGAACCAAGGGCTTTAAGCTGGCTTATAATTGTGCCGCCTGATTCTCGTTTCTGCTGCCATACTCTTTCTATAAAGGCCTCTCTGCCTAAATCATAACGTGATTTTCCTTCTTTTGCGATTATTTTTTCAACAACATTTTGAGTGGCAATCCCTGCATGGTCAGTGCCTGGCATCCATAAAACTTCATAACCTTTCATTCTTTTAAAACGTGCTAGAATATCTTGAATAGTTTCATCAAGAGCATGTCCCATGTGAAGTGAGCCTGTAACGTTAGGCGGCGGTATAACTATTGAATATGCAGGCTTTTTTGAGTATTCATCTGCATGAAACAGTTTTTTATCAAGCCAAAATTTATAAATACTTTTTTCATATTCAGAAGGGTTAATTCTGCTGGACAATTCTTTTGCCATTTTTATCTCCATATAATATTTTTATGATAAATATTCATTATATTCATTACTATTTTCATCATTTTCTTTCAGCATATTATCAATTTCTGTAATCTGCTTTTCTATAATCTGTAACTTATAGCGAAATTCGTCATGATTATCATTATAATTTACAGCATTATTATTTGTATGTATCATATTTTCTATTTCATTTAGAAAAAGGTATAAGTCTTCAATAGAATCCTTTACTTTATCAGCATATTCCATATCCTGTAATATATTATACATTTCTTTATAGTCCATTATAATAACCTTTATTTTATTGTAACTGCTCTAATATTATTATCTTCTATTTTGAAAGAAATAATATTATATTTTTTTATATATTTTTCAATATTAAATTTATCTGCCCATTCAATTAATATGGTGGCGTTTTCTTTTAATGTATCATAAAAGCCTATCATATCAAGTTCTTCTTCGCTTTTCAGCCTGTATAAATCAAAATGAATTATTAAACCATTTTCAGTTTCATACCTATTTTCAAGAGCAAAAGTAGGGCTGCATACTTCATCTTTTAACCCAAAGGCTTCTACTAAATATTTTGTAAATGTAGTTTTTCCTGCTCCGATTTCTCCATTTAAAAAGATTATTTTATTTTTTATATCAAAAGCAATTTCTTTTGCCATATTTTTTGTATCTTCTTCTGTTTTTAAAATATATTCAGATTTCATTTAATACCTCGCTGTAATAGTTTATAATCTGAGTAATAGAAAGGGTTGCAGGATTATAATATTCAACAGCTTTTTCTGCGCTTTTACCTAGAATATATACAGCTAAAATGCAGGCATCTTTTAAAGAATAACCTTGAGCAGCAAGTGAAACAGTAAGACCACATAAAGCATCGCCGCTGCCCCCTTTTGAAAGGGCAGTATTACCTGTATTTAATATATATGTTTTATCATTAGGCACTGCAATTATAGTTTCTGCAGATTTTAAAATTAAGTAAATGTTATATTTATCTGCAAACTCTTTTGCAAGAGCTAATTTATTTTCCTTTATTTCATCTATATTTTTACCTGTTAAATGGGCAAACTCTGCCAGGTGAGGTGTAATAATTACTTCGCTTTTTATATCATTTAAATCATCAAGAGAAAGAGCGTTGCAGGCATCTGCATCAATTACAGCAGGTTTTAAAGCATTTTTTACAACGTGAAGTATAAATTCTTTTACATTTTCACTTCTGCCCATACCATTGCCAATAGAATAAACTGTTGCGGAATTATTAATAAAGCTGCATACTGTATCAGGCTCGTTATAATTAAACTGTTTTGTCATTATCTCAGGAATATCTGATATAAAGTTTCTGTCTAAATTATCAGGGTGTATAAGACTTATCAGCCCGCAGCCTGAATGAAGTGCAGAAATAGCAGCTATTTTTACAGCTCCTGCCATTTCATAACTGCCTCCAATAAGGCATACTTTTCCAAAACTGCCCTTGTGGCTGTCTGGCTCTCTTTTTAAAATATTAGGAAGATTATATTCATTAATTAATATATCACTTTCAAAATCAGCAATAATATTATATGGAATAGATATATTTGCAGTAATCACCTGCCCAGAATATTTTTTAGCAGGATAAAGCACATGACAGTATTTAAGTGCAGAAAAAGTAATAGTATAGTCTGCATTAAAAGCACATTCTGGAAGTGCAGGGCTATCACATATTAAGCCAGAAGATATATCTACTGCTATTTTTAAAGCATTAGAATTATTTGCTTTTTCAATGATTTCTTTATAAATACCATCTAGTTTTTTATTAAGCCCTATACCAAAAAGAGCGTCAATAATCACATCATATTCATCTATATTTTCAAGTTCAGCTAAATTATATAATGGAATATTTAATGAATTTAAAATAGATAAGTTATTTTCTGCTGCACTGCCGTATTTATTTTTATCAACAGGGTAGTATATATCTGCATTATAATTATGCACATATAAATGACGCATTAATACAAATCCGTCGCCACCATTGCTGCCAGGACCTGCAAGTATTAATATCCTGCTTTCCTGCTTAATCATATTTTTTATGTGGTTAAAAAGGGCAATACCTGCATTTTCCATAAGTATAAGCTCAGAAATACCATACGTATTTTTTACTGTTTCTTCTAATTTGTAAGTATTTTCTTTGCTTAATATAAACATTTACTGTTTACCTTTTTCTATTTTATCTATACTTATGGCATTATCTATAAGCATAACAGGCATATCATTATCAATATAATATGCAAGATTACAGTTTTCGCATATTATATACTGCCCATTTTTATGTAGTTTAATATTTCCTTTGCATTTTGGGCATATTAATATATCTAAAAGTTCTTTATCTATCATTTTATTGATACCTCGTATAAATACAATGAATATTATACAGGTAAAATAATATTAAATCAATTTAAACTTTATGTTTTATTTAAATGACTTGCAAAGTTTAGGAAAGAAAGCGGGCAGCGGGACTCGAACCCGTGACCTAAAGCTTGGGAAGCTTCCACTCTACCAACTGAGCTATGCCCGCGACAGAAGTTTTATATACTAATTTTGTAAAAATTACAACAAAAAAAATTTAATAATTTGATTTATAATATACTTTATGTTACATTTGTAAATGATGAGGTATATATATGAAATATGATGTTGTGATTATTGGCGGTGGTCTTGGCGGCTTATCTGCTGGTGCTTTTTTAGCGAAAAAGGGTAAAAATGTATTGCTGCTTGAACAGCATTTTATGGTTGGCGGTGCAGCTACAGTTTTTAGCCGTAAAAATATTAATATTGAAGTAGGACTTCATGAAATGGATTATGGTGAGTGGGGTTACGATATAAAACGATATCTTTTAGAATATCTGCAGATTGAAAAAAAGATAGAGTTAATATCTTTGCCTGAAGCATGGAATGTATCAGGCAGTAATATTTCATACACAGTGCCTGAAGGAATTGAAAATGCTCAAAATTATTTAATAAGCCAGTTTCCGCATGAAGAAAAAGGTATTAAAAAATATTTTAAAATGCTTAAAAAAACAGCTTATACTATGGGTAAACTGCCTTATGATATGACATTTTTAGAGTTTATGGTGTATCCATTTGTAAAACTGCCGTTACTTTTAAAAATATATTTTAATCAAAAATCTACAGCAGAAGTAATGGATGGTTTATTTAAAGATGATAAATTAAAAAAACTGCTTAATGCTAACCTGCTTTATTATCATGACAACCCTTATGAATTTTCATGGTATTATCATGCTCTTGCCCAGTATAATTATTATAATGGAGCAAAATATATAAAAGGGGGCAGCGCCTCTTTAAGTAATGCTCTTGCGGAAATAATTACTGAAAACGGCGGCACTGTTGAAGTAATGTGTAATGTGGAAAAAGTAAATGTGGAACAAGGCAAAGTAAAAAGCGTTACTTATAGAAATAAACGCAGTAAAGAAGAAGTTACAGTTGAAACAGAATACGTTATTGCAAACTGCGCACCTGCTGTGCTTTATAATGAACTTGTAGATAAAGAATATATTGATAAAAGTTTAGAAGGCTTTAAAGAGTCATGCTCATTATATACAGTATATATAATATTTAAAGAAAATATTAAAAACATATATAAAGACAGTGCCTATTCTACTTTTATTACAGATAATGATTATAATAAATCTTTTTCTGAAATGAAATCAGGTTACAAACATATACCAATAGAAGACAGAGAGTTTGTATTAGTTAATTATGGCGCAATAGATTCAGGGCTTAATACGGTAGAGGGAGATAAACGAGCAGTTGGTGTTTTCTGCGGTGCATCATATCTTGATGAATGGGAAAATTTATCAAAAGAAGAATATAAAGCTAAAAAAGAAAATTTAGCTGAATCCTTATTTAAAAGAGCAGAAAAATATTTTCCAAATTTAAAAGATTATGTAGAATATTATGAAGTATCTACTCCAAAAACTATTAAAAAATTTATGAAAACACCAAGCGGCACAGCTTATGGTTATGCAAACAACAGCTATCTTAAAAAAGGCAGAGTGCCAAGATTTTCAAGAACTATAAAAAACCTTTTATTTACTGGTGCTTATTCCTTTCCAGGAGGCGGGTTCACTGGTGCATTAATAAGTGGTTATATGGCAGGCTTAAATCTGCTTTCACCACAATGGCCTTATATTTTCCGCAGGGTGTTATTTATTACTGCATTTGCAGCAGCTGTAATTTCTTCACCAAAATGGTTTAGTGCATTAATAGGATTTTTCTAAAAAATATACTCTTTTTACCCCAGCGCTTATACTGGGGTAAATTTTTATGTATTGACAAGTTTATTTTTTTGTTATATACAAACTATATTATGGATAAAGGAATAATAAATCAAACAATACTTTCTGGTTATTCTTTTAACGGTCAATTTTCCGCACAATATTTTTCTATCTATTTTTGGCGCTCAAGCGTCAAATAATACTTTATATTTTCCAACATTACAATTTTATATTTTATTTTTCAAAAGGTTATAAAACCTTTTATTATTTAATTTTACGATAGAAAAAGGTGCGTTATGTTATTAAAAAATAAATCAAATTTAAAAAATATATTAAAAAATTCAAGTTCAAATATTATATGCAGAAATATTTATGCTGATAATATTCATAAAGATATTGCAGCTGTTATAATAAGAGATGAAGAAGTATGTAATATGGAATATCCTAAATTATTTGCTGGAAATATTAATAATTTATCAAATATTGATGCAGATGGTATCATTATTAATGTATCAGAATACAGTAAAGGGCAGATAATAAATATAAATGACAAATACAGCCATTTAGATATAATATATAAAGTATCAAATGTGTATGATATTGCAAAAATACGCAGTTTAAAACCTGAAATCTTAATTATTGGCAGTGATAATATACATAATAACAGCATAAACCCGTATATTTTAAAAATGCTTATAGACTGGGACAGTTTATGCCTTTTAAACTGTGGAAATATGAGTATATCTATGCAGCATATATATGAATACGGCTTTTCTGGAATATACAGCGAAAGCAATATTAATATTATAAACTATAATGTAGATGAAAATATAAAACCTGCAGACTACTTATCTAAACTTTATATGAAAAAATCTTCAATACGCCCGCTTTTAAAAGTGAAAAATATTGAAAATCAAGAAGAATTAGAAATCTGTATAAAAAAAGATATAGATATGATTGGCTTTTCATTTGACAAACACAATAAAAGTAATATTATAAATATGCTTAAAAGTATACAGGCTAAAAATGTTGTAAAAGTATTAGAAGTACATGATGAAAGCTTAATACAGGACGTTTTAAATATTATAAATTCCGGGCTTGCAGACTGTATTGAAAATAACAGCAGCGAAGAATATATTGAAAACAGCTTTAAAAGACATTCTATAATAAATAATAAAAATACTTTTATTGAACCTTTAATTATAGAAAATATAAGTGTTTTAGAAAATAATGTAGAAATACATAACCCACTTTGGATAACTTATCAGGAAGATATAGATATAATGAGTATTATAAAAATATATGGTGTTGAATTAATAGAGTTTGATATTAAAAAATATAATACAGAAGAAAAAATAAGTGAAATTATTAAAAAAATAAAATATAAACAATAGATATGAGGTGAAAAATGAGATATTCAAAAACTTATGGAGAGTTTGGTGGAAGTTACGTGCCTGAAATGCTGCAGCCTGCACTTGATGAATTAGAGGCAGCCTTTATTTCAGCAATGAATGATAAAAGTTTTTTAGATGAACTTGCATATCTGCAAAAAAACTTTATAGGCAGACCGACACCTCTTTATTTTGCAGAAAATATCACAAACATATTAGGTGGAGCAAAAATATTTTTTAAATGCGAAGGTCTTGCTCATACTGGAGCTCATAAAATAAATAACGCAGTAGGTCAGTGCCTGCTTGCAAAAAGAATGGGCAAAAAAAGAGTAGTTGCAGAAACAGGGGCAGGTCAGCATGGTGTTGCAACAGCTTCAGCAGCTGCAAAACTTGGGCTTGGCTGTGATGTATATATGGGTGCAGTAGATGTAAAACGCCAGCATCCAAACGTATTAACTATGCAGATGTTTGGGGCAAACGTTGTATCAGTAGAATCTGGTAATAAAGGGCTTGCAGATGCAGTTGATGAGGCATTAAGTTTTTGGGTAAAATCATTAAAAGATACACATTATCTGTTAGGTTCAGCAGTAGGTCCTGCACCATTTCCTGCAATAGTAAGAGAATTTCAATCAGTAGTAGGCAGAGAGGCAAGGCAGCAGTCAATAGATGCAGGGCTTGATGTGGCAGCAGTTATTGCAGCTGTTGGCGGCGGCTCAAATGCTATGGGTATTTTTTCTGGATTTTTAGATGATGAAAAAGTGCAGTTAATAGGTGTTGAAGGTGGCGGTATAGGTGATAAAGCAGGAGAGCATGCAAAAAGACTTGCTGCAAATTCAGGCGCGGTTACTGGTATTCATCATGGCTATAAAAGTAAATTTTTACTTGATAAAGAAGGTAACGTTCTTCCAACTCATTCTATTTCTGCTGGGCTTGATTATCCTGGTGTTGGTCCTGAACTGGCATATTTAAAAGAAACTGGCAGGCTTACAATGACTTCTGCATTAGATGAAGAAGTAATAAATGCATTACAGTTTGTAGCAAAACATGAAGGGATATTATTTGCTCTTGAATCATCACATGCTCTTGCAGAGTTAATAAAAATAGCTCCAAAAATGCCAAAAAATAAGGCAGTAATAGTAAATATGAGCGGCAGAGGCGATAAAGATATATTCATTACAGCACCTATTTTTAATAAAAAAGAATGGGTAGAATTTTTATCAAATGAAATAAAAAACTAAAAACATATAAATAACCATTGCAAAATGATTAAAAATATACTATTCTGATAATTATTTTATACAAAAGGGGTTTTAATATGTTTGTTCATGAAACTCACAGCTTTTATGTAATAGCTAAATTAGGCAGCTGTAAAAATGCTCCTGCAGGTTATCTTGAAAAAAAAGAGGCGATTTTCAGCAAAGTATTATCAAATGTTGGGGTTGAAAAAGCATTTGATTTTGGAGATGTATGGCAGTTAAAAGATGTTATGTATGCAGCATCAAGTGATATTATAGACATACTTAGCAATGAAATGATTAGACTTGTTTCACATGATGACAGTATTTCAGCATCTGAGAAAAAGCTTTATGAATTATCTGCCGCTAATGATAATATTATTGTATCAGAGTTTTTAACAGATAACACAAGCTCTATTAAATAAAGATAAGGGTATATTTTATACCCGTCTTTTATTTATTGTATTGGAATTTAAATGTATAGAAATATTATTTTACTAATATTGTTGCCTGTTTTGTTAATTTCATGTTCGAATAGTGATAATGGAGTTAACTATGATTATACAGATACTGATAATACTACAGGTTTAGTTGTTTCACCATCTAATACTCTGCAGTTTCAGGATAAAAATCTTGGTGATGTATTAAAATTTAATTTATATTTTTCTCCAGCACAGTTAACTCCTATAGGTATTGACCCTGAAAGTGTAAACTATGGAACTTCTTTTGAAAATAACCCTCCATTTGACCCTGTTGCATGTTTATCAGAAGCAGCAGATTTTGGATACTGTACATTAAGTATTAAAATGCTTAATACAGCAAAAGAAGGTGATTCTGGTTCAATAAATATTATGTTTTTTTATAATGAAGACACAATAGATGAATCTATCAATAAAGTAAAATATCATACTTTAAAATTTATTTATTCAAATAAATTGCTGCAGGAAAATCCTGGTAGTGATAATGCTACAGGTGGTACTAATACAGACGGCACAAATACAGATAATACTCAAAATCAAGGCGGCACTGCAGGTGAAAATGAAAATAGTGGCAATACAGAGGGTGGCAGCAGTTCACAAACAACACCTGCTACTTAGTAGATATATTACCACATTTTAATTAATTCTTTTATAAAATAACTTAACTGTTCAATGACTGCTGTGCTTGTAAGAATAGTTAGTAATAAAAAAATTGATGCAAAAGCTATTGTGTTTTTTCTCATAATATCCTCCAAAATATAATAATAGATAAGCAAATAAAATGCCAAAAAAGGTTTAAGGTTTATAAATGTTAAAGAAAATTTTATTATTAATGCTGATACCTGTAATAGTATATGCAAACCAAAGTATAGAAAACGATTTAAAACTTGCTTCCCTTGGCAACAGCGGAGCAGCATTTAGGTTAGGTTCAAGATATTTAAATGGTGAAGGTGTAGAAAAAGATTATGAAAAGGCAAAATATTATCTTGAACTGGCAGCTGAGAAAAAACATTCGCATGCTCTTTATGATTTAGGTTATATGTATCTTTATGGAATAGGCGTTCAGCAGGACTATTTAATGGCTTATGATTATTTTGAGCAGTCAAAGGATGTTGGGTTTGTGCCAGCTTATTTTATTATTGGGCTTATGTATTATGACGGGGCAGGAGTAAAGCAAAACGATAAAAAAGCTTATGAATACTGTAAAACTGCTATAGATAGAGGATATAAAACAGAAAATATAATACTAGACCATAGAAATAAAAAAATAATTATAAAAAAAGAAACTGAATAAGATAAAAAATGGCGAATAATAATATTTTTCGCCATTATAAAATAATAGATTTATAATTGATTATATAATATTTTGCACCTGTTCTCTAATTCTGTCAGATTCTGCTTTTGATTCAACAACTGTTGCAATAATTTCCTGTTTTGAGCTTTTTGATGCTATTGTATTAAGTTCGCGGTGGATTTCCTGGCTAAGAAAATCAAGTTTTTTACCAACAGGATATTCATTTGTAATTATATTTTTAAATTGAACTATATGTGATTGTAAACGAGTAATTTCTTCAGTAATATCTGCTTTTTCTCCCATTATTGATGCTTCCTGCACAATTCTTTCTTCATAACCTGCATCAACACCCATATCCTGCATACGCTTAATAAATTTTGCTTTCCACATTTCAAAAATATCTTCTTTTGCATTTTCAATTATTTTTATATTTTCTGCAAGATTATCAAGCCTTTTATTAATATCTTTATCAAGAGCAGCCCCTTCATTTTGGCGCATTATATCAAGTTTTTTGGCACATTCCATAACAGCTTCAAATGTAGCTTTTTCAAGTTCTTCTTCCATGCTGTCATCATTAATATAATCAACAACATCAGGCATTCTAAGAAAATGGTCAAGTTTTGGTTTATCTTCAATATTTGCTTCTTCTGCAATTTTTGCAAAAATATCTCTATATGTTTTCACAAGCTCAATATTAAGTGATGGTTGTTTAGTAACTGTATGTATATTTATTTCAATACGAACATCTACTTTACCTCTAATTAAAATATCCTGCAGCGGCTGTCTTAAAGTGATTTCCAGCGCAGAAACAACTTTTGGCAGCCTGAAATTAATATCAAAATATTTACTGTTTACAGATTTTATTTCTACAGAAATTTCATATTTTTCAGTAGATTTATTGATTTTTCCAAATCCTGTCATACTTTTAATCATATTCGCTCCAAATAAATTATAATTGCAAAAATTTTATTTTTTTGATATAATTATAAAATAATTATTTTTGAATATAGCAACTTTAATGTAATTTTGCAAGGAGAGTTTATATGTATTCATCAATATTGGTTATGGTGATATTTGTATTACTAGTTTTATTTATCCTTTTCTACAGTGTCAGGATATTAAAGGAGTATGAAAGAGCAGTAGTATTCAGACTTGGTCGTTACGTTGGTATTCGCGGCCCTGGTCTTATTTTATTAATTCCATTTATAGAAACTATGACTATTGTTAATATGAGAACAATTGTTATGGATGTTCCACCTCAGGATATTATTACAAAAGATAATGTATCTGTTAAAGTGAATGCTGTTGTTTATTTTAAAGTGCTTACTCCTGAAAAATCAATATTAGAAGTAGATGATGTTTATTATGCTACTAGTCAGATTTCTCAAACTACATTAAGAAGTATTGTAGGCAGGTTTGATTTAGATGATTTATTATCAAGCAGAGAAAAAATAAATAAAGAAATGCAGTCTATTATAGATGCTCAGACAGACCCTTGGGGTGTTAAAATTGCAGCTGTTGAAATAAAACATATTGATTTACCAGCAGAAATGCAAAAAGCTATGAGCCGTCAGGCAGAATCAGAAAGGGAAAGAAGGGCAAAAATTATTTTAGCAGAAGGTGAATATCAGGCTGCAGAAAAACTTGCAGAGGCATCTCGCATTATGGGCGAAAACCCTGTTACTCTGCAGCTGCGTTATTTGCAGACATTATCTGAAATAACATCTAAGGATAATAATAAATCTACAATTATACCAATACCTATTGATTTAATCAAATCTATTACAGGTAAATAACTTAAAAACCCTTATGGTTATCCATAAGGGTTTATTTATATAAAGGGGCAGTATGAGTAATATTTTAGTTGGAGTAACAGGCGGTATAGCGGCTTATAAATCGTCTTATCTTGTTAGAGAATTTATTAAAGCAGGTTATAATGTAAAAGTAATGATGACGAAAAAAGCAGAAAGTTTTGTAGGTCATACAACATTTGAGGCTTTATCATTAAACCCAGTGCTGCGTGATGAATTTAGCCCTACCCCTATAAGCCATATTGATTATGCATCATGGGCAGATATATGTATTATTGCTCCTGCAACAGCTAATATTATAGGTAAAATTAATGCAGGTATTGCAGATAATGAGCTTTTATCAACTATATTAGCCTTAAAATGTCCACTTGTTTTAGCACCTGCTATGAATACAAATATGTATAATAATGTAATAGTGCAGGAAAATATTAAAAATCTGCAGTCAAAAGGTATATATATGATACTTCCTGCAGAGGGGCTGCTTGCCTGCCAGACAGAAGGGGCAGGTAAAATGCAGGAGCCTGAAATAATAGCCAAAAAAGTAATAAATATTTTAAATAACGGCAGTGATACGTCATTAAAAATAGAAAATGATATGCTTTCTGGTCTTAATATATTAATTACAGCAGGCCCTACAAAAGAATATATTGACCCTGTAAGATACATAACAAATAAATCAAGCGGTAAAATGGGTTATGCATTAGCAGAAGAAGCTTATAAAATGGGTGCAAATGTTACATTAATTTCTGGAGAAGTAAATATATCATCAGATATTCCAAATATTCATAAAGTAGTAAGCGCAGAAGATATGTATAACGCATTTTTATCTTTTTATGAAAGTGCAGATATTATGATTATGGCAGCAGCTGTGGCTGATTATGCTCCTGTTTATGAAAATAATAAAATCAAGAAAAATAATGATGAAATGATACTTTCTCTTAAAAAAACTAAAGATATATTAAGCTATGCAGGCTCTCATAAAAAAGATAACCAGATATTAGTAGGCTTTGCAGCAGAAACAAATAATTTAGAAGAATATGCCGCTCAAAAATTAGCAAAAAAACATGCAGATATTATTGCAGCAAATGATGTATCAAGAAAAGATATAGGATTTGACAGCGATAATAATGAAATGACTTTATTTTTTGCAAATGGCAGTATAACTCATACAGGCATGCAGAGTAAAAAAGATATTGCAAAAATTATTTTAGCAGAAAGTGCAATACTTTATAATGAAAAAAACAGTTAATTTACATCATAAAATATGGGTCTTTATCAATCTTTAACCGCATAGCGCCTTTTTTATGCTTATTAAATACCTGCTGAGCAATAATTAATGCTTTATTTAAATCAGTATTACTTTCTGATTTTATAAGTATTTCATACCTGTATTTATTTTGCAGTTTTGCAAGTGCTGCATCTTTTGGACCATATATAGTTAATTTTTCTGCATTAGGTAAAGATTTTAATGTATTCGCCGTTATTTTTGCAGTAAATAAACATTCATCCTGCAAAATATAGCTGAAAACAAGCCTTGCAAGCTTTGTAAATGGAGGATAGTGCGTAATTTCTCTGCGTTTTATTTCCCAGTAATAAAAATCTAAATCAGGGCTGTCAAGCATGCTGAATACAGGCGCATCTGGGTTCATAGTTTGTATATAAACTTTACCGCTTAAATGTTCTCTGCCTGCTCTGCCTGAAACCTGCACTAATAACTGATAAACTCTTTCCATAGACCTAAAATCAGGCAGTGCCATTAAATTATCTATTCCTAAAACACCAACGAATGTAACTTCTGGAAAGTGCAGACCTTTTGCAATAAGCTGAGTGCCTACTAAAATATTTGCTTCTTTATTTTCAAATCTTTTTAAATTTTTATTAAGTGATTTAAGAGATGTAATACTTTCCGTATCTATGCGTATAACTTTATCAGGAAACATATTTTCTAAAAATTCTTCAACCTTTTCTGTGCCATACCCATATTCTTTAAATACGTTTGAGCCGCATACTGAGCATGTTAAATTATCGTATTCAGTATTGCAGTACCTGCAGACAGATTTATTTTTTGATTTATATGATACAAGCCCAACAGAGCAGTTTAAGCATGTGGCAACAGCGCCGCACTGCTGGCAGTAAAGATAAGTGGAATATCCTTTCCTGTTAAGCAGTATTATTGCCTGTTCATTTCTTTTAACAATATTTGAAAGTTCATCATAAATAGGCTCTGCAATCATAGAGCCTATAAGGTTATTATTTTTCATATCAATTATTTCAATTTGTGGCAGTGTTGCATGGTTTGGTCTTTCTTTTAAAGTGTGTAGAATATATTTTCCGCACTCTGCATTATATATTGATTCTACAGAGGGAGTGGCACTGCCTAAAATAACAGGTATATTTAAAATATTTGCATACATTACTGCCATATCCCTTAAATGATAAGAAGGGGATTCGTCCTGCTTATATGAGCTTTCATGTTCTTCATCTACAATAATAAGCCCTAAATCTTTTGCAGGCACAAAAAGTGCACTTCTTGCCCCAAGCATAAATTTAGAACTGCCTGTTGCAAAATCAATAAAATGTTTTTTTCTTAGTTTATCTGTAAGTTTATAATGATAAATGGAGGGCTCAACCCCAAGTCTGTAAGCAAGCCTTTCAATAAGCTGCGGCGTAAGTGATATTTCAGGCACAATATAAAGCACCTGTTTTCCAGCATTAATAATTTTTTTAGCCACATCTTGATATATTTCTGTTTTTCCGCTGCCTGTAATACCTTTTATTAAATGGCAGCTGTATGAATTTATATTTATACTGTCAGATATTTTCTGCTGTTCATCAGTAAGAGTAATATTTTTAACAGGGTGGCTTTTTATTTTATCCTGATTATCTATTTCTACATTTAATATTTTTTCAGATATAACACCATGAAAAACAAGCCCCAGCGGCACAGTGTAATATGATGACATATTTTTTAAAAATTTTATATAATTTTCAGAAAAAAGAGGTGATTCATTATAGCACATGGTGATTTCTTTACATTCAAAGTCAGGTTTTTCAGTAACACCAATAACAATACCAGTCATATCACGCTTGCCAAAAGGCACTATAACTCTTTCACCTGCATGAAGATTTCCTTCAGAATAATATGTATATACTCCCTCTGTTGGTACAGGAAGGAGTATATTATAATATTTTTCATTCATTAAATTTGGCCGTTTTTAACAAGCTCTTTAAGCTCTCTTTTTAATACTTTGCCTGTGGCAGTAAGCGGAATATTTTCTATTACTTTAATAATTTTAGGCAGTTTAAAGTTTGCTAAATGTTTTGCTAAATAGTTTCTTAAATCTTTTTCATCAATAGTTTCATTTTCTTTTGCCTGAATATATGCAGCAATAATTTCACCCTGCTCAATAGACGGGATACCAATAACTGCAACAGCATCAACGCCAGGAAACTTATAAATTACTTCTTCTACTTCCCTAGGGTATACATTCATACCTTTTACAATTATTAAGTCTTTTTTCCTGTCTACTATTGTAATATATCCTTCTTCATCCATAGTGGCAAAATCGCCAGTAAAAAGCCAGCCGTTTTTTATGGCATCATCAGTAGCCTGTGGCATGTGCCAGTAACCCTGCATAACGTTTGGTCCTTTAATGATTAATTCGCCAACCTGACCGCGTGGAAGTTCTGTTTCATCATCGCCTATAACTTTTGCCTGCACGTTTGGAAGTGTTACACCAACAGTGCCTTGTTTTTGTTTATTAAGCGGGTTCAGAGCAACAACAGGTGATGCTTCAGAAAGTCCGTATCCTTCAATAACGTTCATACCAAATTTTTTCTTAAACTGGTCAAATATTTCTGCCGGCAGTGCTGCACCACCTGAAATATGTATTTTAATAGGGTAGAGCAGTTTAATAAACCATTTTGGCATAGGTGATTTTGCCATAACTGAGTATATTTGAGGCACACCAAGCATAATAGTTGGTCTTTGGTATAATAATATTTTTTTGAAGCTGTCTTTTTTCATATCCATTACAGAACGGAGAATTATAAGTGTGCTGCCTATGCTTACAGGATATATAATGCATGTAGTAAATGTATATGTATGAAACATAGGTAAAAGTATTAAAAATTTATCTTTATGTGTAGCATTAATCATTTTTGCACAGCTTTTTGCATTTTCAAGCAGGTTGTAATGGGAAAGCATAGCACCTTTTGGGTGGCCTGTTGTGCCTGATGTATATATAAAAATGGCTAAATCATGAACTGATGCTTTACATTCAATAGGAGCATCAGGCATTTTATTTATATAATCATAAAAGTTAAGAGTATTTACAATCTGATTATCAAAAGTGAAAATTTCCTGTAATTTTTTACACTGAACGCGTACTTCTTCAACAACTGCTTCAAACTGGCCTTCTGTAATCATAAATAAAGCTTCACTGTTTTCTACAATATATGATGCTTCATGGCCTTTAAAAAATGTGTTTATAGGAATAGCAACAGCACCGCAGGCAAATACAGCAAATACAGAAAATACAAATTCAGGTGAGTTGCCAAGCATAACGATTACCTTATCGCCTTTTTTAACGCCTTTTTGCTGCATAAATGAGGCCATTTGGTTTATTATTTTAAAGCCCTCTGTATATGTATATTTTTTTTCTTCAAAGTAAATAAAAGTTCTTTTTGGAAATTTTTTAGTGTTTTCATAAAGCATATTATAAAGATTTCTTTCAAACATAGATTACCTCTTGTTTTTTATAATAAATTTATTTTATATTTTATTAATTCTCTTGCAAGCCTGCCCATAGGAAGCCCTACAACGTTATCATAACTGCCTTCAATTTTTTCAACAAACATAGATGCAATACCCTGCACAGCATACGCACCTGCTTTATCCATATATTCTGCATTATCTAGATATTTCTTAATTATTTCATCACTAATATTAATAAAAGTAACATTAGTTACATCAAGAAATTCTATT
>DXAQ01000148.1 GCA_019116905.1 Candidatus Mucispirillum faecigallinarum
ATTTTTCCCAGTATATTATATCAAAATGCACCGCTAAATTATATGAATCTGATACATTTAAATCTGCAAATAACTCTATAAAGGCAATTAATCTTGACCTGCAAACACCTTGAGGATGTAATCTTTTAGTAACGTTACTTCTATATTGCCTGTATATTTGTTTAAATTCTTCTACTGTTACATTTAAATGATATTTATTAACTGCTAAATCTGCACAATATTCCAGTGCATAATTATGACATGGTTCATATTGATATAAAGTATCATCTATATCAATAAAAATATTTTTTATATTCTTTAAATCAATTTCTGGATATACTATTCTTCCCACAAATCAATCCTTTTAGTACATACTGCATCAATCTGCATATTTTTTAATTTTTCTTTAAATTCATCTATTCTTTCAATACTATGGTGTTGCAATTCTGGTGATACAATACAAATTTTATAACCTGCTTGTTTTAGTTTATTATAATTATCTTGATTTAGTGGCATTTCTGTAAAGCAATCAACCCACACCCACCTTGCTTTATTTTGAAATGCTAAAGCATATTCAACTGGCTCACGTTCAGAAAACCTTACTGCTAAATTATCAGCAGTAAATCCTTTTATTTCATTTTTATATGCTTTTTCTGCATATATTGCAAAATACGGCATTGATAAATCAAGAAAAAACCAGTTTTTTACTTTATATTTTTCCATAAGATTTATACATTCTAACTCAATACCTTCTGTTTTAACATTTAAAATCATTGGACCATCATGTTTCCAGTTTTTTAAAATTGTTTCAAATTCACATGGCTTTGGTGTTTCATGGTGATGAAATGGGTCATGATGTAACACTAACGAATTTTCATGATAACGGATATCAAGTTCTATACCATATTTTAATGGCACTTGTTGTAACTGTTCTAATGTATTTATTCTGTGTGCTATATATTGTATCATATGCTATTGTACAATCCCTAATATTATTATTCCTGTTACCCATACAGGTTTATTTTCTTCATCAGTAAATTCTATTTTGTCTATATTACAGATAGGTTCTTTAAATATAAATCCTAAATTTCCATATTTATTATCATTGATATTATTATATGATGTAATTTTATCACCTTTACTGTATAAATCAATTCTAACTTTACCATAGTTATATAACTGATCAACTGAATGATTAAATAAACTGACTATACATTTGGATTTAAATTTATTTGTTATAAAAAAATCATTAAAGTTGTTATATTCCTTTGTAATTCCATAATCATTTGGATCATAACCAAATATTGATGATCCCTTTGATACTGAATAATAATTATTATAGTTAAAATTATTACCATATACCCCTATACTACTATATGCCCATACTCTTAATGCAGATGGAATAAACACCTTATCATTATGAATATATTGAGAATATTCGATATATTTAAATTGTTCTATAGAATTATAGCTATCCAGCCTTACATTATTTTTTCCAATGTGAGACATAGATGGTAATTGAAATTGCCATGGTATTGTTACTAATAAAATTAGTAATATACTCAATAATTTATTATTCATTTTATACTTATGTGTAATATATATTAACGATATAATTAAAAAATAAGTAGATAAATACAACATATAAAATCTTCGTCCATGTTCCAATTTTTTAAATATCAAATATTGTTCTTGATAAGTACCTACACCACCTATTATATGAGTATATTGGCTCATAAATACAGCAACTAAAATAACAAATATTATATATCCGTTATTTTTAATATTTTTATTTTTTATTATTATATAAATACTGTAAATTATTAAAATTAGCAGTATAAAAAGTGAAAATATTTGTGTATATTTTGGGAATAGTACTTGTAAATTTATCACCGATGCTATTCCATCCAGCATTTTAATTATCCCTGTGTCGATATCAAAAATTCTTTCTATCATTCCTGCACTTCTACTACTTTGAGCTGATGTCAAAAGTGAATATACTATATAATTCATAAAACAAGAAATTATCATCACTATTTGCATATATAATTTTCTTTTATTTTTTAACCCATAGTAAAATATCATTAAAAATGCTGATGGAACTAAGAATATATAGCTCATTTTATTATTGACTATTAAAAATATTAAAATCATTCCTAGTATATATTGAAGTTTTGATAATTTATCTAAATCTATTAAGTACATAAATATTATGAAATAAATCCCCCAATATATAAACATACTGTTGATATAAAATGCTTCACCATCCCATTGGTTAAGTAAAGAAAATGCTATTATTAGCCTTATATAATCAGGAAAATATTTCCTTAAACTAATACGTGTAAATAATGCAAGCCATAAACATGCAATTATTATGCCGCTCAAGTATAAGTAAACTATTAAATATTTATCCAAACCTAGTATTCTACCAATTATGTTAATTGCGCTTGATAAATATGTCATACTTAAATCTGTTACAAGCAGCATATCTAGTATTGAAAATGATTTATCTAAATTATATTTAACATATAATGTCATTGTTTCAGAAATTGGTTCTGCCCATAGAGTGAGTAATGGGAACCTTAATATACATAATAATAAAAATAATAATGCACTAAGCCAGTAAACTCTGTTATCCTGCAATTCTTTTGCAAAAACTATATATGATATATATCCTTGTATAAATAATATTAAAATAAAAACTATCCATGATACTAGTAAAAAATCACTACCGCTGTATATGGTTTTTAAATATATACTAAATGCATTTACATCTTTTTCTCCATTTAATTTTATATAGCCACTTGTTTTATTTGGATAATTGACTATATATGATATACTATTTTCACTTGTATTAATAATTTTGATATTTAATTTACCAGCTTTAAATTTATTTTTTTCTAACTTTATTATTTTATTTATATCGTTTGATTGTCCAATTTCATAGATTTGTTTGACATTTACTTGTGATAATTCTATTTTGATATTATTCTTAATTTTAGATGTATCTATTTTGAATATCATTTCCTTTATTTTGTCATTTATATTAATTGTGGTTGAGATATAATCATTTTGATTTAATTGGTATGATGATATATATTTTCTATCTTTTGCATTGTTATCTATTACAGTTTCTGACCTATATTTTAATATATCTATATGCGGATATACTGTGAATAGTGATAAAACTAAAAATAATAGTATAGAATATATTAATTTTAAATTTCTTTGATCTTGACTTATCATATTCTTATCTTCCTATTGAGTTGTATTCTACACCACATTCTTCCATAGTTTCTGGATTATAGCAATTTCTGCCGTCTAATACTATTGGAGTTTTCATATATTTTTTAAATATTTCAGGATTTAAGTCTTTTATTTCTTTCCATTCAGTAAAAATAAAACATATATCTGCATCCTTTAATGTATCTTCTATTGTTTTGCAGTATTTGATATTATTACTTTCTTCTGGATATATTTTTGAAAAATTAGGTATTCCTATTGGGTCATATGCTTTTATATTTGCTCCATCATCAAGCATTATTCCAACATTTACAATTGAAGGTGCTTCTCTTAAATCATCTGTTCCTGGTTTAAATGTTAATCCTAATACAGCTACATTTAAATTTTCAAAGCTTTTATAATATTTTTTTGCTTTCTTAATAAGTCTTAATTTTTGGTTTTCATTAACTTCTATTGCAGCTTTTATTGTTTTTAACTCATAATCATTAAATGTAGAAAGCCAGTGTAATGCTTTTGTATCTTTTGGAAAACAGCTGCCGCCATAACCTATACCTGCACTTAAAAATTTGTTGCCTATTCTTTCATCAAAGCCCATACCTTTTGCAACATCTTCTATATTTGCTCCAATTTTTTCACATAAATTTGCTATTTCATTTATAAAGCTAATTTTCAGTGCTAAAAAATTATTTGATGCATATTTTATCATTTCGGCACTTTTTCTATTTGTAATAATCTTTGGTGCATCAAAATCTTTATATACATTTAACATTATATCAGTTGCTTTTTTATCTTCACTGCCTATTACTATTCTACTTGCATGTAATGTATCATGCACAGCTGTTCCCTGTGCTAAAAATTCTGGATTTGATACTACATGAAATTTTACATAATTTTTATTATGCTCATTTAATATTTTTTCTACTTTGTCATTTGTTCCTATTGGTACTGTCGATTTGATAACTACTACACATTCTTTTTCTGCCATTTCAGCTATATTTTTTACAGCATCAAATACATAAGTTAAATTAGCTGAGCCGTCTTTTTTTTCTGGTGTTCCAACACATACAAATATCACATCTGCATTTTTATATGCATTTGCAAAATCTGTGCTGTATTCTAACCTGTCTTTATTTTTTTGCATCAATTCTTCAAGTCCTTCTTCATATATAATAGAACCTTTTCCAGATGCTAAATAATCTATTTTGTTTTTATCTATATCTAAACATATTACATTATGTCCTTTTTCAGCCATACATACAGCTGTAACTAAACCTACATATCCTGTTCCAACAACAACTAAATTCATTCTCTAACTCCTTTTTTATGCTTAAAAATAAATTTATCACCCATTATAAAATTCAAAATAATTATAAAAAATAATATTATATATTTTGCATATACTTCACTTGTATGTATTAATTCTACTAATATGATAACTCCAAAGTAATCAATAAGTGTTGTAAATCCTTTAGTAATAATAAACCTACCAAATTCTTTCACTAATTCTATTATAGAAGATGTTTTAGATTGAAAGACAAAAATCTTATTAGTTATATAGGACAGCAATTTTGTTACCACTACAGCATATAAATTTGCAATTTTATAATCAACATTAAAATATAGAAGTAATTGATATAAAACAATATTGATTATTGTTGTACCAATTCCGCATATTCCATATATAATTATTCTCTTTTTTATTATATATTCTTTAGTTTTATAATATATTTTAGTTATCAAATTTTTTCTCTAATTGACCAAATAATTTTATCAGTGTAGTTTTAAATGGCATTTTATAATATATATTTCTCATCAGTCTTCGAATATACATTTTTATAAATCCCCGATTTGGACCATGTTTATTTAAACCATCATATTTACCATATGATATTAAATCATTCAAATCATATTTTCTTTTTCTCTCATTTATTTTTTGTTCATATTTTCCAATAGTAACTAAACCAATTGGATCATAATACCAAGGAATATTTAACATTTTTCTCAACTCTCTCTTGGATGGTAAATTATTTACCCAACAAGTTCCAATATTCATACTATATGCCATAAGTAACATATTTTCAATACAGGCTGCTCCACTTTGTATATAATCCATATATTCAGTATTATCACTTGTTCTATCATAAATTACTAAAATAGCTTGGTTAATATTTTTTAAGAATGTTGCACCACCACCTTTTTTTATTATATTAACTAGATCATCTTTATTTAATACAATAAAATGCCACCCTTGAATGTTACATGCACTTGGTGCCCATGTTCCTGCTTCTATTATTTTATTAATTTCCTGTTCACTTACTAATACATCATTGTATTTTCTTATTGCTCTTCTATTTTTTATTGCTAATTCTAAATCCATAATTTACTCCTTTTATCTATAACTCTATCACTTCCCTAATTCTAAATTCATTTTCTTTTTCATATATTTTTTTATTATATAGTAAATCTGAATTCATAAAAAATTTACCTGAAGCCACATGCCTCAATGACATATTACTAGCCTTTTCTAAAGTAATTTTATCTGGACTTTTAATATGGTCTTGTATACTAACTTTATCTCCTTCTATTTTTATTATTCTTTTAAAATATATATTACTTTTTGTATTTGCAAATATTAATTTTTTCTTTAAAAAGCCTATGATTTTATTACCAAATAATAATGATATAATTCTTAAACCCATATGCATAATTGGAGTGGATACTTTTTGGTTTACCTTATTCATATATCCTTCAATAACAAATTTCGTTCCATCTTGTATAATATTATATGAGTTATCCTGCCAGTTAGTTGTTAAAATTCCACCACTTTTTTTAGCTTTTACTCTATATCCACAGTCTAAATATATCTCTTTATTATCTTTAAATATTTTTATTATACCGCCTTTTTTTAGACCTAGTACTATATATATATTATTTTTTTTATATACAAATAACCCTGCGTTTGGAAAATATTTTGCAGTTTCATATTGAAATATTTTATCACCTTTTTTATAATCTCTGATTTTTAGAGCACGCATAAATGAATGCATTATATAATGTGATAAATATCGGTCATCAACTGAATTTAAAAAATAATTATAAGAGTATTCATCATAAAAAAGTATTTGTAACATATCTTCTGCATTTTGATACCCTAGATTAGCCATTACTTGTAATCCGTATGGTAAAAAATATGTTGTATTTCTTGAACCATATTCACCACCTATAGTTCTGTCAGGGTGAATAAAATACATAATAAAATTTAATAGTTTTTCTAATGGTTGAATAATTCTTTCATCATTACTGAGCATATAATATTCTGCAAGCATATCAAAAGATACACTTAAGTACCCAATATCTGCCCCCTCATATTCAGAAAACCATCCTTCCTCGTCTTGTAATGATAGTATTCTAATAAGTTTTTTCTCAAGCATATTATGTATATGTTCATCATTTAATATTAAATATGCATTATACATAGCTGTAATTGAAGCAATTTCTTGATTAAATGCTTTGTATTCTATAGTTTTTCCTAGATAATATGCAGTATTTTTTATTTTCTGTTTTATATTCTCATCTTCAATATTTAGTATCTTATATATTTCACATGCTGCATATAATGAAAATGCTGTTGGTGGAAAACCATGTTCATTTGGATAATATTCATTAAATGAACCATCGTTTAATTGTATTTTACACCAATAATTAACTGTTGCCTTTGCCCAGTCCCTCATATTTTCATTTTTAAAGTATATGTTTCCATCAAATTCATGTTTATAAAGTAATGCTAAAAACAATCCTGACTGCTGTAGTATTGCTGAAGAAAAATCTCTTGTTTTTAAATGCCAGTGATTCCTGTCACAATCACCATAGGTCGGTGAATCCTTATCTCTATCTATTTGTGTTAGTATCAATGGTGCTTTTTCTAAGATAAATCTTTTATACATAACTATCCTTCTATATCTTGTTTTCTTACTCTATATTGTATATCTTCTAATATTTTTCTATTTGATGCTATTATATCAGCCAGTAGTCCTATCAATATAGACTGAAACCCCATTATCATAAGTATTGATGCTAATATTAATGACTGTACATGACCAGCATTTGGCTCTGAAAATAAGAAATATAAATACCTGACACCTAGTAGTACACCTATTAAAAATAGTATACCACCAAATATGCTAAAAAATTTTAGTGGTTTATACATCATAAATGAACGGATAATTACTTTTGCTGACCTTTGCATATATTTCCACATACTGCTGAATAATCTAGATGGTCTTGTTTCGCCATTTGTCCTAATAGGCACTGATGTCATAGCTATTTTATTATGACCTGCCTGAATTATTGTTTCAAGAGTATATGTATAGTTATTTGTTACATTAAGCTGTAATGCTGCCTCTTTTGAATATGCTCTAAACCCACTTGGTGCATCAGGAATATTTGTGTTTGATGCTATGCGTACAACCCAGCTGCCTAATTTTTGAAACTGTTTCTTTTTCCATGAAAAATGGTCTGTATTCGCAATAGGTCTTTCACCTATCACTATATCTGCTTTATTTTCTAAAATAGGTTTAACCAATTTTTCAATATCTGCTCCACAATACTGGTTATCTGCATCTGTATTGACTATTATATCTGCACCTAATTTTAAGCATGCATCTATTCCAGCCATAAACCCTTTTGCTAAACCTTTATTTTGCTTAAAGGATACTATATGATGAAATCCTAATTCTTTTGCTACTTTTACAGTATTATCTTTACTGCCATCATCTATTATAAGATATTCTATTTCATCTATTCCATCAATATGTTTAGGTAAATCATTATATGTTATACCTAATGTTTCTTCCTCATTGTAACATGGTATCTGAATTATTAGTTTCATTTTCCTTCCTTTTCTTATTTAATCCTATTATATATTCTATTATTGCACTAATAAGTAATACAAATGATGTTACTAATCCAAACCAAATGATATAAAATAATATTTTAGAATTTCTTATCGATTTATTATCTTCAATTACTTTATATGTATTGCCTTGTAATATTTCTTTATACTTTATATTAGCAAAAACTTCAACTGATATATTTCCATTTATTGCATAAAATAAACTATCTTGGCGTGTTTCTTCACTTTTATTATTTTCATCAATTAATTTCATAGGTGCTTCTATATTTGGAGGTATTGTATATAGTGCTATAAAATTTTTTTCATCATCATCTATACTCTCTATTTTTAGATAAAGTTCGTTACCCTCCTTTATTTTTAAACCAATATTTTCAATTGTGTATAATAAATTATCTTTCAAAATATTTGACATAACCTTTGTTTGGTATAGTGTGTTATTGTCTTTGTCTGTTATATATATATTAGTTGTATTATTATTGATTCTTGCAAATGTTCCAATTTTAAAAGACAACGTATCTATTCTATAAATATCTTTTGTATCTATTTTTTGAATAATTATTTTATCATTTATTGCAACCCATGTATTTAATTTTTGAATTACATCCTGCTCTTTTTCTATATTGATAGGTGGTGTTTGTTTTATTCTTGTAAAATAATCTGCAATTGATACTTTTTGTAATAATCTATATACTAATGTTTTATCTGTTTCCTCATATATATTTTTTTTATAATTATATATATATAATCTGCTATTAGATGTTTTATCAGCAATATATGGGCTAACAGCATTTCCTTTTGAACCATTACTTGCCCATTCAATTTCTAATATGTCTCCTTTTTTTACTTCTATCTCTAATGGTATTATATGAAAGTCATTATCTTTAATATCATCTGATAATAAGTCATAAGTCATTATTTTTTTACTGTTAAGATATATTGTAAAATTATTTATACAAGTATTGATTCTATTATATGTTCCAATTTGAAACGCTATTCCACTTAATCTCATATTTTGTTGAATATTAATGACATCCTTTATTTTTTTTTCTTTTGTTAATTCAGTATATGGCTTCTTATTAAAAAATATATCGCTATAAGTATCATTAATATTTATACTTAAACTTAATATCATTAATATTATAATTGATATTATAATAATTATACGTTTCATTTAACTCTCCATCTCTTATATTTGATAGTACTTTTTATATTTATTTTAATATTTACTATCAATATATTATGTATAATTGTAGTTAATTCCACCATACACTTGTCATGCCTATTGTATGTATTTCAATGTATATCAGTATTGGCAATATCATCAATGGAAGATATTTGACATTTTCTTCTTTTGCTCTAATTATTCCATATCCAATTATATATAATGCAGGAAAAATTATTGGATAAATATATCTTCCATGCATTGCTCCTAACTTTCCTCTAGTTAAAAAGATTATATAGTGTGTATAAAAGAAAACTATAAATTCAATCAAAATAGATAATGAAATTGGAATACCTATCTCTATATTTTTATTTTTTATTATATCAGTAATATAAAGGAACAGTAATAGTATAAATACTGTTATTATATATGCAACATAAATATTTGCTTCAATAATTGCACACCCTAATAAACCAATAAGTAAAATAGCTATATTAGATTTTTGTAATAATATATTTTTATTATTATATATTACAAATAAAAATAAAATTAACATTACGCCTAAATATATCATCTTATCAGTATAAATTAATGGTTTAAACCCAATAAGCAAAATTATATGTTTGACTATCTCATTGAAATACTTATATGTAATAACAAAATCAATTATACTATTACTACTATTATCTTTAAATGTCTCATCTTTTACAATTAAGTTTCCTAATTCTATATAATTTCTTATAAAATA
>DXAQ01000149.1 GCA_019116905.1 Candidatus Mucispirillum faecigallinarum
AACTTTTAATTCCATATAATGAATGTAACCTCTGCAACTAAGATTCTAATTTCATAAGCATAGTTTCTATACGCTTTTTAACAGCCTCTTTATTCTGTTTTAAAAGACTGTTTTCTGTTTCTATATTACCTATATGAAGTAATAAATTATTATTCTTCTCAAGTAATAAATCTCTTTCCTGCTTAATAGAATTATAATCTTCAAGTAATTTATCAAGCTTTTCTTCAAGAATAAGTAATTTATCTTGTATCATCATAATTGTATCTTATCACTAATAATTTAAAATGTCAACTATGGTATAGAAAGAATTTTATGAGTTTGTGGAATTATTCTTGCCTCTATACCTTTATTATAATAGATATGATATAAGTAATCAATAGTATCTTTTGAAATTATACTGTCTACAGGCTGAATAATAATATTTTTTACATTATATTTGCTTAATTCTTCTGCTGTATAATCAATGATATATTTAGCATTATTTTCTGGCAGCAGTAGTTTAAAATAATAATCACTTTTATTAACTTCTTTCACGCTTTCTAGTAATGCAGGAAGATTTTTTAGAACTTTTTCTGAATGTGTTTTAATATCTATGCTCATAATATCAAAAATATTATCAAGCTCTTTAAAATATTTTGTTATTAACCCGCTTGTTTCTAAAAACAGCTTTGCTTTTGATGATTTTTTTAAATTTTCTGCTAATTCTTTTATAAATTCATAATGAATAAGCGGCTCGCCACCTGTAATAGAATAGCTGTGAAAATTTTCTCCTGAACCAAATTCTTTTATAATTATCTCTGATAACTCTGCAGCTGTTACTGGGTTTTTGTATTTATGATTATTTATTTCAAAATATTCTTTTTCCAAAGTATCAGTATCACAGTATGGGCAGTCAAATGGACATTTTGCAAGCCTTATAAATACCTGCGCCACTCCAATATATTTACCCTCCCCCTGCGCTGAGTAAAAAGCTTCTATTATATTTGCTTTCATAACTTCTCCTTAATATATTGACAAGTTTTTATCTAATGATATAATAATAAAAAATTTTAAAAGTAGATAATATGAACGATATTGATATTTTAATGGCTGCATATAATTCAGAAAAATATATTGCAGAACAAATTGATTCTATTTTAAACCAAACTTATACCAGCTATCATTTATATATTTATGATGACTTATCTACTGATAATACATTAGATATATTATCAAAATATAAATTGCAACATAATAATAAAATTTCTTATATACAAAATAAAGAAAGGCTTGGTATTTTAAAAAATTTTTCTAAAATGATGGAAAATTCAAAGGCTGATTACATTATGTTTTCTGACCATGATGATGTGTGGTTTAATAATAAAATAGAAATAACTTATAATAAGATGAAAGCTCTTGAAAAAACATATTCAAAAGATACTCCCCTGCTTGTCTTTACTGATAAAATAGTTACTGACAGCAGCTTAAATGTTATAAATCATTCACACAACAAAAGTGAAAGATTAAATGCTGCACATACTTCTTTAAACAGGTTATTAATGAGTAATGTAGTTTCTGGCTGCACAGTTATGATAAATAAACCATTAAAAGAAATATGCGGCCATATTAATGAAAATGCCGTTATGCATGATTACTGGCTTGCACTTACTGCCGCCTCATTTGGTCAAATTGGCTTTATAAATCAGCCTACCATGTATTACAGGCAGCATAATAATAATTCTTTTGGAGCAAAATCATATTCTTTTAAAATGATTTTAAATAAACTAAAATCAGGAAGACAGAATATGCAGCAGGCAGTTTTTAAAAACATATTACAGGCAGAAAGTTTTTATAATCAATATGAGCATTTACTTAGTAATGAAAATAAAAAAATATTAAAAGAATTTATTAGTCTTAAAGAAAAAAAACATTTATCTTTTATAAATACTGTTATAAAAAATGGATTTTATAAATCAGGGTTTATTAGAAATGCTGGTTTAATTTTTGCATTTTTATAATTTATTCTTGTAATAAAATGATTTTTTTATATAAGTATTGTAAGTATGTTATGAGTAATGGAGGATTTAATGTCATTTTTTCACCTTGATAAAGAGAAATGTAAAAAAGACGGGATATGTTCTGCAGTATGTGTAACTGGCATTATAAAAAATGATGAAGAACGTTCACCTTATATTGATGAGAAAAATGCATATAAATGTATTTCATGCGGTTTATGTGTTGCATTCTGCCCTCATGAAGCGTGTTATGTAGAAAACCTTGACCCTAACCAGTTTAGTAAAGTTAATAAAGATACTCTGGCAACAGCTGAACAGCTTGATACTTTTATTAAAACAAGAAGAAGTGTTAGAAATTTTAGAAACAGCTTAGTAGAGCAGGAAACTATTGATAAAATTATGGATGATGTTAGATATGCTCCTTCTGCTAAAAATACACATAATAATAGATGGATAATGACTAAATCAAGAGAAGAAACTGTTAAACTTGGTGATTTAGTTGCTCAATATATGCAGGAAAATTTTGACAAAGTTCCAGAAGCACATGCTTTACATTATAAACTTGTTAGCCGTGCCTATAAAAGCGGAAAAGATGTTATTATGAGAGGAGCACCACATATTATTGTATCAGTTCTTCCTGATGATTATGAATGGAAAGCAGAAGACGGCAGTATTGCTTTAACTTATTTTGAACTTGCTGCTCATGCTCACAATATTGGCTGCGTATGGGCTGGTTATTTTACAACAGCTGTCAGGCATTATAAACCATTACGCGATGCTCTTGGCTTAAAAGATGATGAATATGTTGCAGGAGCTCAGCTTTTTGGTAACACAGTATACAGAACAAGGCAGATTACTTCTAGAAAACCTAATAATATTACGTATTTATAAAAAATAAGCCTTATAGGTAAACCCTATAAGGCTTTTTTAATTCTTTTTATTTTAAATCAATTATGTATATTTAATTTAATTTTTTCCTTAAGTATAATGCTGCAAGTCCAATATATAATATACTTAAAATAAGTAATGCATAAGTTGGGTCTTGAAGCCTGTCAAAATAAAGGCCTTTTAAAAATACGCCAACAATTATATCTAAATAATATCTCATAGGATTAATATATGTTACCCACTGGATAACTTCAGGCATATTCACTATTGGAAATGCAAAACCTGAAAGAAGTATTACTGGAAATATTATCATAAACATACTCATTGTAGCCTGCTGTTGGGTTGAGCTGATTGCTGAAATTAAAAGCCCGATTCCTAATGTGCACATAATATATAAAATAGATGCAAATAATAGAAGTGAAAAACTGCCTGTTACTTTAATGCCAAACCAAAATACTGAAATAGCAATAATTAAAAGTACATCTATAAAGCTGACAATTGCAAATGGAATACTTTTACCTATAATAAACTCCCATGCTGTAATTGGGCTTACTGTTAACTGCTCCAACGTGCCTGATTCTTTTTCCTGCACTATTGCCATACCTGAAAGCATAACTGTAACTATTATTAAAAGCATAGCAAGCATAGATGGCACAAAGAAGTTTTTACTTTCAAAATCATCATTAAACCATGTTCTATACTCTACATTTACGCTCATATTATTTTTTAAGCCTGTTTTACTCTCTATATATTCTGAATTATATTTTGTTATTAAATTTACAATATAGCCTGATGCCATACCAGCATTAACAGAATTTGTTGCATCAAGTATTACCTGCACTGGTGATATTTTTCCATTATTTATTTTTTCTGCAAAACCCTGCGGTATAACTATTATCATAAGCGCTTTACCGCTAAGCACCAGTTCTTCTGCCTGATGAATATTTGATGCACTTACCTGTTTAAAAATGTTACCTGCAAAAAATGAGTCTATAAACTCACTGCTTTCAATAGAATTATCTAAATCAACAACTGCAGTTTTTACTTCCCTTAAATCCATATTTACTGCATAACCAAGTAAAACAGCCTGTATAATTGGTACAGCTATAATGATTATACGCATTTTTTTATCGCGTATTAAATAAATAAACTCTTTATAAAGCATTGCCATTAAACGATTGAATACATTTTTCATAATCATGCTCTCAGTTTAAATAAAAGCCTGCACAATACAAGCAGTATTAAGGAATAAAATATTAAAAATCCTGCATTAATATATAAATACTCTATCCCTACCCCTTTTAGATAAAGACCTCGTAAAATATCTACAAAATATCTGGCTGGGAAAAGGTATGTAAGCCACTGGATTACTACAGGCATATTGTTTATATCAAATACAAAGCCTGAAAGTAAAAATGCAGGCAGCATAGTAGTAGTTGTTGTTACCTGGCTTGATGCTAACTGGCTTTTCATAACAATACTTACAAAAATACCAAACGAAAGCATACACATTAAAAAGATTGTTGCAAATAAAAATACAAGCAGCGAATTACCTTTTAATGGTACATGGAAAAGAAATTCTCCCATTAATATATATATAATTACATCAATTAAACCTATTAAAAAATAAGTAATCAGCTTACCTGTAATAACCTCCCCTTCAGTAACAGGGGTAGGAATAAGCTGCTCCATTGTGCCTGTTTCCCACTCTCTAGATATTGTAAGCGATGTTAAAAAACCTGCAACAACTGACATTATTATGGCTACAAGACCAGGAAACAGATAGTTTACACTGCGCATATCTTCATTAAACCAGTATCTAATCTCTGGCATTACTGTGCCAAAAGATACGTTAATCTGATTATTTCTTAAAACCTGCTCTATAAATACCTGATTATATTTTGCTGTTATGCCTGCTACATAATTCATAATAGATGATGCAGTTGTAATATCACTGCCATCAATAATTACCTGCACCTGGGTATTATATTTAGAATTTAATGCTTTTTCAAAATCACTTTTTATTACAAGTATCATTTTTATTTTATTTGTATCAAGAAGATATTCTGCATCTTTATAAGATGATAAATGATAATTTACATCAAAGGCATTTGTTGAATCAAAATAAGAAATATATTCCCTGCTTTTTTCACTGTTAGAATAGTCAATTACACCTATACTTACATTTTCCACATCAAGTTTTAAAGCATATCCAAATAAAACAAGCAAAATAACTGGCACTAATATTATTACCATTAGGCTTCTAATATCACGAAATAGATGAATAAATTCTTTATAGCTGATAGCTTTCACCCTTCTTAAACTCATCTATTTTGCCCTCCAGCATAGCTTACAAATACATCTTCTAATACAGCATCTGCCTTTTCAACAATATAACCTTTATAACCATGTTTTTCTAAATATTTCATTATATCATCAGGTGTTAATTTAGATGATAAAATACGGATAGAATCAGAAAGAAGCCCTACATCAAATACATTTTCCATTCTTAAAATAGTCTGAGCCACATCATAAAGCCCAAACCCTTTTATTTTATATACATTCCAAATCATTTTAGTAGTTTTTAATTCTTCCGGAGTACCTATTTCTTTCAATGTTCCAGAGCTAATCATAGCTATTCTATCACAGTATTCTGCTTCGTCCATATAGTGAGTAGTTACAAATATAGTTACTCCCTGTGATGCAAATTTATATATTAAATCCCAAAAATTACGTCTTGAAACAGGGTCTACACCTGATGTTGGTTCATCTAAAAATATAATCTGTGGTTTATGGATAATAGCACATGCCAAAGAAAGCCTTTGTTTTATACCTGATGATAAACTTTTTGTTTTAATATTTTCATAACCTTCAAGTTTTACCTGTTCGACAGCCTCATATACAGAATCATTAATATTTTTACCAGAAACACTGTAAAGTTTTGCGAAAAATTTCATATTTTCATAAACTGTTAGCTCATCATATAATGAAAACTTTTGGCTCATATAACCAATATTCTGCCTGACCATACCAGGATTTTTTAAAACATCATATCCTGCGATAATACCAGTGCCAGAAGTAGGCGGAAGTATTCCACAAAGCATTCTAATAGTAGTAGATTTGCCTGCTCCGTTAGCACCTAAAAAACCAAAGATTTCACCTTTTTCCACATCAAAAGTAACATCTGAAACTGCAGTAAAATCACCAAATTTTTTTGTTAAATTTCTTACAGAAACTGCAATATTACTCATTGTTATCACCTTTATATGTAAGGTATGTAAAAATGTCTTCTAATGACGGAGGGATAACATTTACTTCATAATTATTATTTAAAGCCTGTTTTAAACTTTCAGCATAATTTCTATCATGCGGTGCATGGACATGTAAAACAGAACCAAAAGACCATACTTTACCATATTTAGCAGGTATCTGGTTCATAATATTTCTAACTTTTTCACCTTTTACTTCTAAAACTTCTATTTCAGGCAGTGATTGTAAATATTTTAAATGGCCGCCTGCAATAATGCTGCCTTTATTCATCAGGTTTATAGTGTTACATCTTTCTGCTTCATCAAGATAGCTTGTTGCATATACAATAGCAGTACCGTCAGAAGCAAATCTATTTAATATCTGCCAAAATTCTCTGCGTGAAACAGGGTCTACCCCGTTGGTTGGTTCATCTAATATTAATATTTTTGGTTCATGAATTAAAGCGCAGCATAAAGCAAGCTTTTGTTTCATACCACCTGAAAGCCTGCCAGCAAGACGTGAACGAAATTGATACATTCCACTGGCAGTTAAAAGCATTTTCTTTCTATCGTCAAGCTCACTTTTTGGAACGCCCTGCAAGTCTGCAAAAAAATTAATATTTTCTTCCACACTCATATCAATATATAAACCAAATTTTTGGCTCATATATCCAATACTTTTTCTTGCCCCCCTGTAATCTGATAAGGCATTTATACCATTTATATAAAGTGAACCTTTATCTGGAAGTGAAACGGTTGATAAAATACGCATAGCAGTTGTTTTACCTGCACCATCAGGACCTACTATACCAGAAATTTCCCCCTGCTTAACTGAAAGAGAAAAATCTATTAAAGCGTGATTATCACCAAAAGATTTATATAGATTTTCAGAAATAATCAATTCTGATTTAGGCATTAGATTATTCCTCTAAATATGCATCAGCTGGAATACCTGGCTTTAAGACGCCTTTTGTATCTGTAATCTCTATTTTTACTTTATAAACAAGTTTAACCCTTTCTTCTGTAGTATAAATTTGTTTTGGAGTAAACTCTGCACTATCAGAAATAAAAACAACTTTACCTTCAAATTTTTCATTTGGCATACTGTCTACTTTTATTATCATTTTCTGGCCAACTTTTACAGCATCTGATTTATTTTCAGGTAAATATGCTCTAAGCCATAAATTATTTACATCACCAATAGAAAATACTGGTGCTCCTGCAGCAACAACTTCACCTTCTTCTTTATATGCAGATAATATAACTCCATCAAGTGGTGATTCAAGTTTAGTATATGATAACTGATAATCTGCTAACTCCCTGTTTGCTGTAGCAGCATCTAATTGAGATTTAGTTTTTTCAAGTAAGTTATTATTAGATACACCTGATTTCTTTAATGTAGCTTTTAATTCTTCAAGCCCCCACTTAGCTGCATCTTCATTAGCTTTTGCCATTTTCTGCTGAGCAAGATACGTTTCATTATTAAGCTCTGCAAGCAGCTGCCCCTTTTGAACAGTCATACCTTCTCCAAAATATCTGTGAGAAATAGTTCCAGGAACTTTAAATGCAACATCAACCTGTGTCATCTGCAGTTCACCAGAAAGCTTAAATGTATTATCTGCCTGTTTATATAAATATCTATATCCTGCAAAGAAAATAATTGCTAAAACTGCAATAATTACTAATGAAATAATAACTTTTTTCATAAATCACCTAAATATAAATATAATCATTTATATCAAAAATATTATACTTTGTCAAACTTTAAATATTAATTATATATAATTTGTTAAGTAAAAATTTTAGTCTGATAATATTTGTTTACTATTAAAATCAGTTATTAATGATTCTATTTCATCTATGGTATCACAACTTAATAATATATTAACAAGCCGTTTACAGTCTGCTGCATTATATGATGAAAGCATTTTACGCATCATATATGATGAACGAGGGTTCATACTAAATGAACGGTAACCAAGTCCTATAAGCACAGCAGCATATCTGCCGTCCCCTGCCAGCTCTCCACATATTGATACTTCCTTACCTGATTCATATACTTTTTCACGTATATTTTTTAAAACATATAATATAGCAGGATGAACAGGAGAATAAAGACTGCTTACATCTTCATTATTTCTATCTACTCCTATCATGTATTGAATTAAGTCATTTGTACCAATACTAAAAAAATCAGCATACTTAATAAATCTTTCAATAGCTATAGCAGTAGAAGGCACTTCTATCATAATTCCTAATGGTATATTATCTCTATATGGTATATTCATTTTTTGTAAGCGTTTTTTTTCACTTTCTATTATAGACTTAACTTCTAATAATTCATCAACTGATGAAATCATTGGCAGTAAAAGTTTTATATTTCCTGATATGCCTGCCCTTAAAACTGCCCTAATTTGTGTGCTGAAAAAATCCCTGTATTTCATACTGTATCTTATAGCTCGCAAACCTAATGCAGGGTTTTCTTCTACAGAGTTTGGCATAAATTTACTTATTTTATCGCCGCCTAAATCAAAAGTCCTTATAGTAAGTGGTTTATCACCTAGTGAAAGTAAAGCAGATTTATATATGTTATACTGCTCATCTTCTGATAAAAGTCCGTTATTAATATATAAAAATTCAGTTCTATAAAGCCCTACACCCTGCAGCCCGTGTACATTTATGTGAGTTAGTTCATCATTACTGTTAATGTTAGCATAAAGAGAAACAACACTGCCATCCATTGTTTTACATGTTGAATCATTGCCGTTATTAATAGAATAAAGAAAATTTTCATAATCTTCTTTTTTCTTTTTATACTTTTTAATAGTAGTTTCATCAGGGTTTATAGAAACATATCCTAAAAATCCATCTACAATAATTGTATCACCAGTTTTTATAACTGTATCTATATTTTTAATATTTGATACTGCTGTAATGCCTGACTCTCTAACTATTATACTTTTATGGGACATTTTATTGCCAATAGAAGATATAAACCCTTTCACTTTTCTTTTTACCATTGCATCAATATCTGAAACAGTAAAATCATTAAAAATTAAGATTGTATTCTCATCAGCATCTTCAAGATTTTCTACAACAATATTAGACATATCCCTGACTAAACGCATATATATATCTTTTATATCATGCATTCTTGCCTGAAAATATTCATTATCAGAAAGAGAAAGTTTATTCATTAAATTATCAGTTACTTTTTTTAAAGCGTATTCTGCATTAACTTTTTCTTCCTTAATAATAGATACAGCTTTTCCTATAAATGATTCATCAGTTAATAAAAGCTTATAAACTTCATAAAGCTCTTTATAAGTTTTACTTAAAAGCTGCATTTGGTCTAAAAGTTTAGAAGTATGCGATACTGCTGTATGCAGTTTTTCTATTTCAGTGTTAATATCCTGCACTTTATAGCCTTTTACACTGATTTTATCCCTGCATACTACTAATGCTTTACCAATTGCTATGCCATTTGAAATAGCTGCACCTTTTTTAATTATCAAATTAATTCTCCAAACTTATTCTCTATTAACCTTTGAAGCTCTATGCCGCATATTTGTGCATTTTTGCCTTCTATATCGATTTCTATTTCCGCATTTTCAGTAATAGAAAGAGCAATCACATCCATCAAGTGCTGCGCATTAACTCTGCTGCCATGGTATAAAATATATGCTTCTACATTATACTGACTTACTGTTTTAGATAATGTTGCAGCAATACGAGCATGAATACCTAATTTATTTTTTATAACAGCTTTAAATGAATAACCCATTTTATACTCCAAATAATAATAATACTCCTAATATTGCAGTTACTATGATTAATTCTAATGGACCACGCACCCATTTTGATATAATTATACCTACAATAAATAATAATACCGACTTAATTACATGTATAGAGCCAATATAATATTGATATTTAATAACATAAGCTATAACTATACCAGCCATAAATGTTGTCATACCATCAAATACGGCGCTCCACTTATTAAAGCCTATTTTATTAAATAAAAGCATTACATTTGCCCCAAATGTATATCCATAATAAAATCCTAAAACTCTAAAAATAATATTAAAAAAGTTAAAAACTATTAAATATAAAATAACAAGCAGTTCTGGATTAATTACTATTGCCCAAATAGAAACAAAAAAAGCAAAAGGACGCAAAGAATGCCAAAAAAATGTATCTCCTAAAGCTGCTAAAGCTGATGAATATATTTTATCGTAATCACCTATTATGCCTTTTTCCTGCGTTTCTTTAAGTAAAAGCCCTAAAATAAATGTAACTAAATAAGGGTTAGTATTAAAGTAATAAAGTGGTGAAGAATCAAAATCTAAAGGCAGTTTTGTTTTATTATTTTTAAAAAAATCTTTTAAAAGCCAGCGGAAACCTGTGCCCTGCATATTTGTAATATTCCAGTTGCCCTGATAAAACATACTTTTTAAAAGTGTTGGAAATATTACTAATTTTCTCATATTATCCACCACCCAAAAGCCATACCTAAGCCAAGAAGTATTACTTTATAAAGCCTGTTTATTATTAAAAACCTTAATAAATAGCCCCCCATAAAAGTGGCAATAATAGTTAATGCTATTACTGGTTCATATAAATTTGTAAAATCAAGCTCAATAGTACTTATAATATTCATTAGTAATAAAACTATGATAAGACCTGTATTATATACGATTATACCACGAATAAAAGCCAGAAAAATACCTAATCCTATTAATTTATTTTCATTTCCTGTTTTATTTTTTGCAATACTGCGCTTTACAAAATATCTGTTTATCTCCCTAAACCCTTTATCTGATAATGTAACAGGATACATCAATATAGAAATAATTAATATTGCTGCTAAAATATTTACAGCATCAGGCTTTATAAACCCAAGTATTACAGCAACAGCTCCAGCATACCCGCCAAAAGAATCATCATGAGCAATAGTTGTACCAACAGGAACTTCAAGCATACCTATAAACTCAAATATTAACCCCACTAAAAGTGCTTCATAAATACCACCAAGCACCATACCAATAATGCCTGCAACAACTATTGGACGTGAAATCATAATATTAAGGCCTGCAAGCCTGTCAATAGAAATAAACCCTGAAAATAATATAAGAAATATTATTTGACCAATAGATATTTCTTCCATACTTCACCTAAACACGCTGGTTATTAGAGAAAATAACAGGCTTTTCCCATGGAACTTTGTGGAAATAAAGGTCATAATTTTCTGATAATGACTGTAACTTATGAAAATCGTTTAAAGATAAAAATACGCTGTCATTAATACATACATCATGAGAATTATCTGCAATGCAGCCAATATTGAAATATATATTTGATGAGAAAGTTTCTTCTATCTTTAATAAATCATCAATAGAGCCAACGATAATAAGTACATATTTTTTCTTAATTTTTAAATAAGGTTTCTTTTCGCAAAAATCATTAATAGAATATACAGAGAATTTAGAACCTGCAGGCAGTGTGCTTTTATATATAGACGCACGGATACTATCTTGAGCAATAACATCATTTACAATCATAATATCTTTAATATGCAGATAATTTATCCACCCTTCAAGCACCTGACCGTGAATAAACCTGTCATCTACTCTGTATATTAACTTTTTCATTTTGAATTAAGCAATTCTCCCGCTACTTTTATACTATTTCGTCCAGCATCAGCTGTTTCTTTAGCTATATGTTCAAGAGTATTTTTATCATCCATTCGCATAGTAAAGGCTTTTAAAAGCATTGGAAGATTTACTCCGGAAACCACTTCAACGCTGTCTTTATCTAGATATGCCATAGATATATTAGATGGGCTTCCACCAAACATATCTGTAAAAACAAGACACGATTCTTTATTATACTGTTTTAATATTTCCTCTAATTTTAATGATGCATCATTCATTGATACACCACCTTGTATAGAAATAACTTCCACTTTATCCTGCCTGCCGATAATCATTTCAGCAGCATGAAGCAGTTCTTCACCAAACATTCCATGTGTTAATATAACAATTACCATATTATTTCCTTTAAAACTTATTTATCAATATCTCTATGTTTTATTCTTATTGTATAAGGACCGCCGTTTATAGCTGCAGCCAGATTTTCTATAACAGTTACTGACCTGTGTTTACCACCTGTGCAGCCAACTGATATATTAAAATATTTTTTTCCTTCCTTAACATATAAAGGCATAAGCATTTTAACCATATCTATTAATTTATTCATAAATGGTTCAAAATTTTCATCTGCCTTAACATATTCCTGTACTTCTTCATTAAGACCTGTCATAGTCCTAAGTCCGTCATCAAAATGCGGGTTGCGCATAAAACGTACATCAAACATCATATCTGCATCAGTAGGAACACCATTTTTAAACCCAAAAGACTGCAGTGTAATAATAAAATCATTTGCATGCACTGCAAAAATACTCATAATTTCTTTCGTTAAATCATGGATACTCTTATTATCAGTGTTTAATACAATATCAGAAATATCTTTAACATTACCCATTAAAGCTATTTCTTTTTTTATAGATTCAGGTACATCACTTCCTAATGGATGCTTTCTCCTTGTTTCCTTATATCTCTTAATTAATGTATCACTTGATGCGTCCATAAAAATAGTTGTTGCATTATATTTTTCTTTCAGCATTTTAATAAACTGATATACCAAATTTATATCTTTTGCTCTGGAATCAATTACAAACGCTACTTTTGTAATACCATTATCAAGATTATAAAAAAGCTCTACAACTTTATCAAGAATTGGCAAAGGAACATTATCAATAGTATAATATCCTAAATCTTCAAACACTTTTGCTGCATGAGATTTACCTGCACCTGAAAGACCTGTTATTATTACTATGGAAAGGTTATTCATTATTATACCTGTATATAAGAATAATTTTAGAAAATAAGTTAATTTATTATATTACCAAAAGTGAGGCTGCATGCATTACACAGCCCCACATATATTATTATGGTTCTATAATACCAACTTTACCGTCATCTCTTTTATAAACAACATTTATTTCAGAGTTTTCTGCATTACGGAAAACGAAAAAGTTTTTATTCATTAAATCCATTTGCATAATAGCTTCTTCAATATCCATTGGTTTTGCAGGGATTTGTTTAGATATAACAATTGTTGGTTCATCAATTGCATTATCTTCATTATAGTCATAAACGCTAAGTTTTAAATCGTCTGCAGCTTCTCTGTTTTCAATATTTTTACGAGTTTGGAGTTTTTCTTTGTATTTAACAAGCTGCCTTTCAATTTTATCAACTGCCATATCTATTGAAGCATACATATCTTCGGATTTTTCTATCCCTTTTAAAAACATTCCTTTTACATTTACAAATATTTCTGCAATATGCATATTTTTTTCCACATTCAAGTTAACATGAATATCCATATTATCATCAAAATATTTTGCTATTCTTTGGACTTTCTTTTCAGAATAATCTCTGATAGCATCTGTAAGATTAATGTGTTTTGCGTTAACTGTAATATTCATAATATTACCTCCTTAGCCTTCTTCTTTGCGACATTGTTGGAATATTCATTTCATCTCTATATTTCGCAACAGTGCGTCTCGCAATTTTTATACCTTTTTCTTCCATCAACTCAACAATTCTTTGGTCAGAAAGACATACTGTCTTATCTTCCTCATCAATCAGCTCTTTAATTTTTTGTTTTATAACGCCAATTGACATATCTCCGTCCTGACTTTCAAGGCTTTTTGAGAAAAATGATTTTAATTCAATAAGCCCGTGTTTTGTCATAGCATATTTACCTGATGTAACACGGCTTACTGTTGATTCATGCAGCCCTGTAGCCTCTGCTATATCCTTTAACTTTAAAGGTTTCAGCATACTTATACCATACTGCAGGAAATCACCTTGAAATTCAGCAATAGCTTTTACAACTTTATATATTGCTTTCTGTCTTTTTTGCAGACTTTCAATCACCCAGACAGCATTTTTTACTTTATCTTTAATATAAGATTTTGCTTCACTGTCTAAATTGCTGCCTTGCAGCATTTTTATATAATAATTATTAAGCCTTATATTAGGAATACCTTTTTCATTAACTATTATATCAAAGTTTTCTTCATTTGGCACTATAAAAACATCAGGTGTAACAAATTTTGTATCACTGCCTGAAAAATTAAGACCAGGTCTTGGGTCTGTTTTCTTAATTAATTCTAAAAGATAATCAAATGTATCACGCTCTATGCTCATTCCTTTTAATATATCATCATATTTAAAGGCTGCAAGTTCTGCAGAATAACCTGATAATAATTCTTCTACTAAATCAATATACACTTCCTCACATCCCATATCTTTTATCTGAGTAATGATACATTCTGTAAGGGATGAAGAAGCTATACCTGATGGCATAAATGTTTTAATAATATCTAATACTTTTTCAAACAGCGCTTTATCTACATTTAACTCATCGCATGCAGTATCTTCATCAATTCTAAAATAACCGTCTTCAGAAAGATTGCCTATTATATATTCGCCTATTCTTCTTTCTTCTTTATCTACCACATTTACATTTAACTGGTACATCAGATGCTCATAAAGAGATTCTTTTGCACCTATTACCTGCTCTAAATCAAAATTATTCTCATCATTTGTAGACTTATAACTTATATCATCAAGTTTTTCATAGCCTATATATTCTTCCCAGTCATCACCTGTAACTTTTTCTACAAGACTTTCAAGATTTTTTTCATTATCCTGAGTATCTTCATTATCTTCTATTGAATTTTCACTATTATCAAAATCATCTAAACTATCAAAATCATCACTACCGCCATCTTCAGAAACTTCTAATATAGGATTTTCTTCAAGAATATTAGATAGTTCCTGCTCCAGCTCAACTATAGGCATTTGCAAAATAGCAAGCGACTGTTTCATTTGAGGAGTAATAAAAACAGTAGTCTGTAATGTATTTTTTATGTCAAGATTTTGGTTTATATTATTCATCAAATAGAAAATCCTTTTCCTAAATATTTATCTATCACATCTTTATTTGATAATATTTCACTTGGAGAGCCTTGTGTTAATACACGCCCTTCTGTTATTATATAACCTCTGTCAGTAATCTTTAATGTATCACGTACATTGTGGTCTGTAATTAATACGCCAATATCCATATCTTTTAATGAATACACCATTTCCTGAATATCTGAAACAGATATAGGGTCAATACCAGCAAACGGTTCATCAAGCAGTATAAAATCAGGCTCAGTTGCCAAACATCTTGCTATTTCAACCCGTCTTCTTTCTCCACCTGAAAGGGCATAACCATAGCTTTTCACCACATGGTTTAAATGAAATTCACTAATTAATATATCTGCTTTCTCTTTTTTTATTTTATCATCATCATAAGTAAATTCCAAAGCAGCCATTATATTATCATAAACAGTCATCTTTCTAAAAACAGATGCTTCCTGTGGAAGATAACCAATACCTGCTTTACAGCGCTTATACATTGGCATTTTCGTTATTTCTTCACCATCTAGTATAATAGAACCCGCCTCTGGCTTTAAAAGACCAACTATCATATAAAATGATGTACTTTTACCTGCTCCGTTTGGACCAAGAAGACCAACTATTTCACCTTTGCTTATATTTAATGATACGCCATTTACTACCGTTCTTTTCTTAAATGATTTCTTTAAGTCTTTAACTTCCAGTGCCACTATTTTTTGCCCTCATTACCAGGTTTAAATATAATAGTTACCCGCTTATCAGTTCCTTTATCAACTACAATACGTTCTTCTTCATAATATATAAAAACTTTCTCGCCTTCAAGATAATTTTCACCCTGCCACACTTTTACATCACCTGTAATAACTGCAACTTTTTTCTCATGGTCTAAATCAGCCTGTTTTGAAATAGAAACTATATCATTAGTTTTTAAATTTACATTACCAACACATTTAATTTTTGAAACATCCATATCTTTATTTAAAAAGACAGTTACATCATCAGAAGTAAGGGTATAATTATCGCTTACTGCAACAACATTTCCATGAAAGGTTGATTTACGCTCAGAGCCATAATAACGCATTTCATCTGCCTGCACTTTTACAGGGGCGTTTGGTTTAATGTTTTTTGTTTTACTATCTGCCCCCATTAAAAATGGAGCAGATAATATAAGCATTAAAATTATAAAAAGTTTATATTTATTATACATATTATTCACCAGTTTGCAATTATTCCTGAGCTGGAATATAGTCTACTGTAACATTATCTTTAAAGATAATAAAGTTATTCTTTATATCAAATGCCATTGACTTTGATGAAATAGAATTATTATCCTGAGTAATTGTTACACCATTTTTTACTTCGCCCCTGCCTTCTATATAATCATACTCTAAAAAGCCTTCACTTCCTGTTTTAAAAGTCATATTATCCATGTGGCCTGTAATATTATCATAAGCCTTTAAAAACCTTTGTGAAAGATATTCTCCGCGTTCTGCCTGTGCGTTTATTACAAAATCTTTACCAGTATATAAAACATCAACATGTTCCATATCTATATTATAATCTATAATATCCACATCTCCTGTTTTAGCTTTCAGTTTAACAAATGTATTGTTATCAATAATATATATTAAATCAACTTCATTTAATTTAACAATATTTTTTAATAAATCTGAGCGGTAAGGCACCATATCTTTATCTTCTCTTATAAATACAACCATAATAACTATTAAAAATATAAGCAGCGATAAAAATAAAAGAACATTATATATTCGTAGTTTGCCTTTAACTCCTAACATATATTACACTAAACCAAATTTTAGTAAATCCTGAAAATGAATAATACCTTCAGGATGCTGATTTTTATCAATAATAAATAAAGAAGATATTTTATATTCTTCCATTATATGCAGTGCTTTTGCAGCAAGTTCATATTTTACAATCATTTTTGGATTATGTGTCATAATCTCAGAAACTTTTAGCTGATGAATAGATGAATATTTAGAAATAGCACGTCTTAAATCACCATCTGTTATAATTCCTGTTAACCTGCCTTCATTATCCACAACTGCTGTGCAGCCAAATTTTTTTTCATTAATAACTTTAACAGCATTTTCTACTATATCATTTTCATTTACAACAGGAACTTCATAACCTTTATGCATTAAATCATTTACTGTTGTAAGCAGCCTTTTACCAAGAGAGCCTGACGGATGAAACATTGCAAAATCTTCTGCTTTAAAACCACGACATTCTACAAGTGCTACAGCCAAAGCATCACCAATAGCAAGAGCAACTGTTGTGCTTGCAGTAGGTGCAAGATTTAACGGACATGCTTCTTTTTCAACTGATGCATCTAAAATACAATCACTTTCTCTGCCTAATGTGGAATCAGCCTTTCCTACAATAGCTATTAATTTTGAACCAAGCCTTTTTATTAATGGCAGCAGCACTTTCATCTCATCTGTTTCACCGCTGTTAGAAATACCAATAACCACATCACCTTTAACAAGCATACCTAAATCACCATGCATGCCTTCTGCTGGGTGCATAAAAAATGCCGGTGTGCCAGTGCTTGCAAGAGTTGCTGCAATTTTTTTACCAATAATACCAGATTTGCCCATGCCAATAACTACTACTCTGCCTTTACAGCCTAGTATTATATTTACTGCCTGAGCAAAACTTTCTGATATATTGTCCATAGCACGTTTCATAGCTTCTATTTCTATCTGAAACGTATTTTTACCATATTTAATTATTTCATTATTATCCATAAATCACCTTATTAATCAGCAGATGAATTATTTTTTTCCTGCTTAAACTTATAAGCTGCCTGCACAAAAGCGTTATATAATGGGTGCGGATTAAATGGTTTTGATTGAAATTCAGGACAAAATTGAGTTGCAATAAACCACCTGTGTGAACTTAACTCAATAATATCTGCAAACCCACTTTCTTCATTATTACCAGATATTACCATACCAGCATTTTCTAACGCACTTCTATAATTATTATTTATTTCAAGCCTGTGCCTGTGGCGTTCTGTTACAGTATCTGTATTATATATTTCTTTTACAAGGCTGTCATCTAATAATGATGTAACATAAGAGCCTAAACGCATAGATGCTCCCATTTCTTCATTATAATGTTCATCATGTTTATAATCTATTACAAGATTTTGAGAATGTTCTGGTTTAGTCATTTCTGCACTTCTTGCATCTTCTAATTTTAATACATTTCTTGCAAATTCAATAACGGCTGCCTGTAAACCCATAGATATACCTAAAAATGGAATATCTTTTGTTCTTGCAAAATTAACTGCATTAATTTTACCTTCCATACCACGCTCACCAAAACCTGCAGGAATTAATATGCCGTCAACATTGCTTAAATATTCACTTGCCATTTTTTCTTCTAATTTTTCTGCATCTATCCATTTTATATCTACTTTTAAATAGTTTGCAACTGCTCCGTGTAAAAGAGCCTCTGATAAACTTAAATAAGCGTCTTTTGTTTCAAGATATTTACCTACAACAGCGATAGATACTGTATCTTTTGGCTGTTTTATACGTTTTACAATATCCTGCCATCTTGATAAATCGTATTCCCTGTCTTCAAGGCATAATTTTTTAATAACTTCGCTGTCCAGCCCTTCTTCATTTAAAATAAGAGGAACTTGATATATAGTTGCTGCATCCATACAGTTAATAACAGATGATTTTTCTACATTACAAAAAAGAGCAAGCTTATTACGCACTCCCTCATTTAAAGGATATTCACTTCTGCATACTAATATATCAGGGCTTATACCTATTTCCTGTAACTGACGAACTGAATGCTGGGTTGGTTTTGTTTTTAATTCGCCAGCACTTTTAATATAAGGTACAAGTGTTACATGAAGAAATAAAACATCACTTTCGCATAAATCAAATTTCATCTGCCTTATTGCCTCTAAAAATGGCAGGCCTTCAATATCACCTACTGTTCCGCCAATTTCTACAATCACTATATCATAATCTTCTGCACCAGCTGTTATACATGCTTTTATTTCATCTGTAATATGAGGAATAACCTGCACAGTAGCACCAAGATATTCGCCTCTGCGCTCTCTTTCTATAACTGTATAATATATTTTACCAGATGTAATATCTGAGTGTTTATCAGTATTAGTTGTTGTAAACCTTTCATAATGACCTAAATCTAAATCACCTTCGCAGCCATCAGCTGTAACAAATATTTCTCCATGCTGCAATGGGCTCATTGTGCCAGGTCCATAGTTTAAGTATGGGTCAAATTTTCTTAACGCTACTTTATAGCCACGTGATTCAAGCAAAGCACCAAGTGATGCTGCTGTTATACCCTTACCTAATGATGATAAAACTCCCCCTGTAACAAAAACATATTTTGCCATTATTTATTCCTCATATCTAAAATTTTTAAAATATTTTGTAAATCTTCAAGTGTATCTACAGATAATGGGTTATAATCAGTTTTTACAACTTTTATTTTAACACCATTTTCTATAGCTCTTAATTGTTCTAAATTTTCGCATTTTTCTAAATAAGTACGTTCCTGTGATGCAAATTCAAATAAATAATCACGCCTGAAACCATATATTCCTATATGGCGATACCTGATAACTCCTTCAATATTATCTCTGTTATAAGGTATAGGATATCTTGAAAAATAGATTGCATAATCATCTTTATCTAAAATAACTTTAACAGCAGACGGGTTTTCTGAATTATTTATATCAGCAAATGGCACACATGCTGTTATCATTTTTAAAGATTTATCTGCTTTAAGTCCTTGAATTAACTGCTCTATTAGTAAAGGTGGAATAAAAGGTTCATCACCCTGCACGTTAATGATTATATCATCATCAATATTTTTTGCAGCAAATGCAACCCTGTCTGTGCCTGTTGATAAATCAGAAGGACTCATCATTACATTTACTTTATCTATATTTGAGCAAACATCATACACTTTTTCATTATCTGTAACAACAATAACTTTATCAGCAGAAGTCTGTACTGCCTGCTCCGCTACTCTAACAATCATAGGCTTGCCGTCAATATCTGCAAGCACTTTCCCTGGAAACCTGGTTGAGCCATATCTGGCTGGAATTATTACTGCACTCATTCTGCCTCTTTTATAACACATACCGCAATAGCATTCATACGGGAATGTGATATTGATACTTCCATATTTTCTTTTTTTTCATTTTTTAAATATACAAAGGGCTTGCCAAGTTCATCTGGTAATATTTCAATATCAGTAAACCCATACCCTCTGCCTATACCTGTGCCTAATGCTTTAGATACGGCCTCTTTTGCAGCAAATCTGCCTGCCACAAATTCTGCCTTTTTGCCTCGCCTTTCATATAATGCAATCTCATTATCAGAAAGTATATTTTTTAAAAAATTTTCACCAAATTTTTGAATAGACTGCTCTATTCTTTCTATCTCTATTATATCACAGCCAAGCATAACTATTTTTTTATAATTTTTATCATATCTTTAACAGCCGTTTCAAGCCCAGTAAAAACAGCCCTTGAAATAATAGAATGGCCTATATTAAACTCATGCATATATGGGATTTCAACTATACTTTGAGTATTAGTATAATTTAACCCATGGCCTGCATTTACTATTAAACCAATACTGTGAGCATAAACTGCTGCTTCTTTTATACGGTTTAATTCTTTTATATGAGCTTCCCCTTCTGTATTTGCATATAAACCAGTATGGATTTCTATATATTCAGCGCCCATTTTTTTTGCTGCATCAATCTGCACTTTATCAGGCTCAATAAAAAGGCTTACTTTAATACCTTTTTCTTGAAGACGCATTACAGTATTTGATACTAAATCATACTGACCTGCAGCATCAAGACCACCCTCTGTTGTTATCTCCTGACGTTTTTCCGGCACAATAGTGCATGTAACAGGAAGAACATCTCGTGCAATACTTATGATATCATCACTGCATGCCATTTCTAAATTTAATGGTATTGATATGGCTTTTTTTATTTCATATACATCTTTATCCTGTATATGTCGCCTGTCTTCTCTTAAATGTATTGTTATACCGTCTGCCCCTGCTTTTTCTGCAATTTTAGCAGCCATTACAGGTTCAGGCTCTACGCCCATTCTTGCCTGACGTAAAGTAGCAACATGGTCTATATTAACACCAAGTTTAATCATTTTATTTACCTTTTATTTCATTTACTGCTGTATCTGCTATTTCTTTTGCAAAATCAGCAATTAATTTTTCATTTTTTCCTTCAAGCATTACTCGTAATTTATTTTCAGTGCCAGAATATCTAACAAGCAGCCTGCCTGATGAACCAAGTTCTTTTTCTACTTTTGCAATTAAAGCAGATGTTTTACTTAATTCTGAAAGCGGAACCTTTTTATCAACTAACACATTATTTAATACTTGAGGATATGTTTCAATAAAACTGCAAAGCTCAGATAATGATTTACCTGATTTTACTAATAAACCAAGCACCTGCATAGCACTGATTAAACCATCTCCAGTTGTATTAAAATCTGAAAATATTAAATGACCAGACTGCTCACCGCCAAGATTACAGTTATTTTTAACCATATCTTCCATAACGTATCTGTCGCCAACCTGAGAACGAATTAGTTTTATTCCTTTTTTATTCATAGAATATTCAAAACCAATATTACTCATTACAGTTGCAACAATTGTATTATTATGTAATGTGCCTTTTTCCATCATATCAACAGCACATATACCCATAATTTTATCGCCGTCTACAATATTTCCTTTTTCATCTGCAAAAACAACCCTGTCTGCATCTCCGTCAAACGATATACCAACATCTGCACCATGCTCTATAACAGCTTTTGCCATATTTTCAGGATATACTGCGCCGCAGTTATCGTTTATATTTGTGCCATTTGGCTCAACATTTATTAATATAAGCTCTGCACCAAGCTCTCCTAAAGCAAGCGGCGCAGCTTTGTATGATGCACCATTAGCACAGTCCACAACAATTTTAAGCCCTTTTAAGTCAATATTTTTTGGAAACGTGCTTTTTACAAACTCTACATATCTGCCAATACCTTCTATTCTATACGCTTTACCAATAGAGTCTGGGTCAAGTGCAGGCTCATTATTATCTATCATTCTTTCAATTTCCTGCTCAGTAATATCTGCCAGTTTATAACCATTAGCATTAAAAAATTTAATGCCGTTATCATAATATGGGTTATGTGATGCGCTTATTACAACACCAGCATCTGCTCTGATTGATTTTGTTAAAAATGCAATAGCAGGGGTAGGTATAACACCAACCATAACAGCATCTATGCCGGCAGAACATATACCAGAAACAAGTGCATTTTCAAACATATAGCATGAAAGGCGTGTATCTTTACCTATAATAATTTTTCTGTGTGTATCATTATTTTTAAATAATCCAGCAGCTGCCCTGCCAAGTTTTAGTGCAAAATCTGCAGTTAATGGCTCAATATTTGCCCTGCCGCGCACTCCGTCTGTTCCAAAATATTTTCTCATTTTTCCTTTATCTCTATATTTATTGTTTGAGGCTCTAAGTTTAATATATCAACTATTAAATTAGTTCTATACGCAACTGAACCTTTATATGTTCCAGGACCATTAATATGACTGCAGTCTGTAACAAATGTAACTGTATCTAAAAATGTATCTATAATATCTTCCCTGCCCCTTGCTTTAACATAAGAAAGAGAAGGAGTGTTTGATATCATTAAATTACTTTTTAAATTCATACATTCAACAGGTACATTTGTAAATTCATGCTCAATCATATTTTCACGAAGTTTTACACGAACTTCTACTGATGACGGGTGCATTTTTGTTACCCCGTCATATTCTTTTAATAAAACATTCTGAACAAAATTTTCATTTCTTTCAGATAAATTTATTGGCATTGTAGAAATATTTTCAAGCTGGGAAAGAACTGTTTTTGCCCCCGTTACTGTTATTGAATTTGGTTTTAATGTAATACTTTCTACCATATACCCCTGTTTTACTTCTCCTATGATAGAAGGTAAAACACGGACTTCTTTCGCTGTAACATTATCAAGAGTAATACGCAGTTCTGAAGGGTTAACATCTGAAACTTCTAACCCAAGTGGAGTTTTAAAATCAGAAGTAAGTATACGTCTTATAGACTGGCCGTCAGTAAATCCTGATACATCAATATCTAATAATACATCAGAATTAGTAAGAGACTGCATTAAGCGGGCAGCACCTTTTATATTTATAGAAACATTTGAAAAATCTGATATAGCAACTTTACTTTGAGGTATATTGATAAGCCTTACAGGCACTGTCATTTCTTTTGTTTCTTCATGACCTGATACAACCATTACCCACATACCAAGTGCTATTAATATACTAAGGATTTTTAATAAAGTTTTATTATTTAACATATTAATCTTCCGCTGCTTTATTTATTTTTATAAGTTTACTGAGAGTTTCTCTTAATCCATTTGCATCTAAGTTTGGAATAATATTTCCACCCTCTGTTACAGATATTTCCCCTCTTTCTTCACTGACAACAATAGCCACAGCATCAGTTTCTTCTGTTATGCCTATTGCTGCCCTGTGCCTTGTACCATACTGCTGGGCAATATCTTCCCTTTTTGTAAGAGGTAAAATACAGCCTGCATAAGTGAGCCTTGTGCCTTCAAGTAAAACTGCACCATCATGAAGTGGAGAGTAAGGAATAAAAATACTTAAAAGTAAATCTTTACTAACAACAGAATCTATTTTCTGCCCCAGTGTAACATAGTGAGTAATATCTGTATTTCTTTGAATAATAATTAATGCACCAAGCTGCCTGTTTGCAAGTATTGTTGCAGTTCTAACAAGCTCATCTACAATTTGAGAGTTTAACGTAACAGAACGTTCAAAAAACTTTGATTCTCCAATAAAAGCCAAAGCTCTGCGTATCTCAGGCTGAAATATAATGATTAACGCTAAAAATAAATAACCAGACATATTGCTTAATACCCATCGTGTAACTCTCATACCTAGAAAGTCAGAAAGACCAAGCAATACTAATAAAATCATAATAGATACAAGCATATATATAGCTCGTGTGCCGCGAAGCAGCAGCAAAATTCTATATATAATATAGCTTATAAATGCAATATCTATTACATCTACAATACTAACATAGTTTTTAATAAATTCAAAAATAGTAGTAATCATATACTCGCCTTTAAAATATAATCTGCAATCTTTACAGTATCAATACCTTCTTTTATATCATGCACCCTGATAATATCAGCACCATTAAGTATGGCTGCAGTATTTGCACAAACTGTTCCAGCAAGCCTGTTATTAACATCTTTATTGATAACAGCACCAATCATAGATTTACGCGAAATTCCTGCTAATAATGGCAGATTAAATGACTTAAACTCTCTTAAATATTTAAGTAAAATATAATTCTGCTCTACTGTTTTGCCAAACCCAAACCCTGTATCTAATATAATTGATGAATACTCTATACCAGCATTAATACATTTATCTATACTTCGACTAAAAAAATCATGAATATCATATATTATATTTTCATATTCAGTATTTTTATCATTCTGCATATCTTTTGGGCTGCCCTGCATGTGCATAATACAAACAGCACATTTTGCACTGCTGCATACAGATACCATATTATCATCTGTCATTCCAGAGATATCATTAATAATATCTGCCCCATTATTTAATGCATAATCTGCCACTTTATAATTATTTGTATCTACTGATACTATAATATCATATTGTTTAACGTAATCAAGAGCAAATTTTATACGCTTGATTTCTTCATCACTGCTGATACTATCAGAAAACGGCCTTGATGACATACCACCAATATCTATAATATCAACACCATTTTCAACCATTTCATTAATTCTTAAAGCTACAGCCTCCTCTGTTTCATAAAGACTGCCGTCGCTAAATGAATCTGGTGTGGTATTTAATATACCCATACATAATGGTTTTGATAAATCTATTTTACCATTATTATAAGTAATATATTTAATCTCTTTACTGTGTAAAAATGTTTTTAATTCTTTTGCCAGCTCTTTTAATCCAAATACCTGCGCCGATAAACGTTTAATAAGCCGTTCAAATGTTGCAGCATTACCCATTAAAAGTACATCTGTTTTATCTATACTGCATGACACTGCCCCACGCTTAACAGCAGCATCCATACCTGAGGCAATAGATTCCTGCTTTAAAATATTTGCAGCAGGTGGTTTTATATCACGCACTAAAATATTTAAACTGACACCTTTTTTGACCATATTTAATGCATAGCTGTCAACACCTATACGGGCTAACTCATACTTAATTCTTTCATACTCTGGTGTCAGTTTATAAAACTTCATAAAACCTCATTTATATTACTTGTTTTCAGGCTGTTCTTCCTTTTTTTCTTCATTTTCTGGCTGAGAAAACATATTATCTTTATATCCATCAGCTGCATATTCTTTAACAAGTTCTTTTAATTCTGGAGTTTCAATAGTTTCTTTTTCAAGTAAAGCTTCTGCAGTTTTATCTAAAAGAAGTCTGTTATCTTCAATTATTTTTCTTGCCTCACTGTAACATGTTGTAATAATACGCTCAACTTCATCATCAATTAATTCTGCAGTTTTTTCACTATAATCTTTTTGGCTCGAAATCTCTTTACCTAAAAATATTGCTTCATCTCGTTTACCAAAAGATATAGTACCAAGTTTATCACTCATACCCCAGTTCATAACCATTTTTCTGGCAATAGATGTAAGCCTTTCTATATCGTTACTTGCACCAGTAGACATAGAATCAAACACAACTTCTTCTGCTATTCTACCGCCAAGCATAACTCTAATCATACCTAAAAGGTGGTCTTTTGTTTCATTATACCTGTCATCATTTGGCAGCTGCATAGTTACACCTAATGCCATACCGCGAGGAATAATAGATACTTTATGAACAGGGTCTGCACCTTTTGTCATAACAGCAACTATTGTATGACCTGCTTCGTGGAAAGCTGTAACTTTTTTATCTTTTTCAGGTATTACCATACTGCGTCTTTCTGCACCCATGATAACTCTGTCTTTTGCTGCCTCAATATCTGATATATCAACTTCATTTTTATTTGCTCTTGCTGCAAGCAGTGCAGATTCATTCATTAAGTTTGCTAAATCTGCCCCTGAAAAACCAGGTGTGCCTTTTGCAATTATTTCTAAATCAACAGTTGGTGCCATTTTGATTTTAGCTGCATGCACTTTTAATATTTGCAGCCTGCCTTTTAAGTCTGGTCGTGGCACAACCACCTGCCTGTCAAAACGTCCTGGACGAAGTAAGGCAGGGTCTAAAACATCAGGTCTGTTTGTAGCTGCTATTAAAATCACGCCTTCATTTGAATCAAAACCGTCCATTTCAACAAGCAGTGCATTTAATGTCTGCTCTCTTTCATCATGACCACCTCCAAGACCTGCACCTCTGTGGCGACCAACAGCGTCTATCTCGTCCATAAATATAATACATGGAGCATTTTTCTTTCCCTGTTCAAATAAATCTCTTATACGGGCAGCACCAACACCTACAAACATTTCAACAAAGTCTGAACCGCTTATAGAATAAAATGGTACGCCAGCTTCACCAGCTACTGCTTTTGCAAGTAATGTTTTACCTGTTCCTGGAGGCCCTACTAAAAGAACACCTTTTGGAATTCTGCCACCTAATTTCTGAAATTTTGCAGGGTCTTTTAAAAATTCTACAATTTCAGTTAATTCTTCTTTTGCTTCTTCAATACCTGCTACATCTTTAAATGTTACTTTTAAATTTTCCTGATTTAAAAGTTTTGCTCTGCTTTTACCAAAAGAAAAAGCTTTAGAACCACTTCCACCCTGCATCTGCCTCATAAAGAATATCCATATAGCTATTAACAAAATAATAGGCAGCCATGAAATTAATAACTGCATATACCATGGAGTTGTATCAGGTGGAGTTGCTACTATATCCACATCGTAATCACGAAGTTCTGAAATTAAATTATTATCACTAGGAGCATAAGTTTCAAAACGAGTATTATTATCTTTATACTCACCAGTAATTTTATTTTCTTTTATTGTTACTTTTTTAACCTCTTTGTTTGCAACACTATTTAAAAACTCAGTATAAGATAACTTCTGGTTTGTCTGCGTGTTAGTATTAAAAAGATTAAATACAAGCACCATCATTAAGGCAATAACAAGCCAGAGTGCCAGATTTTTATAAATACCACTATTCATTTATCCTCCAATCCTTTATATGGTAATTTTACATAGATTTTTTAAATTTCTATATTTATTATTATAATCAAGCCCATATCCCACAACAAATTCATTAGGGATAACAAAACCACAATAGTCTACATCTACTTCTATTTTACGTCTATCTGGTTTATCAAATATTGTGCAAATTTTTACACATTCTGCTCCTTTTTTATATAAATAATCTTTTAATCTGCTTATTGTAAGCCCAGTATCTACAATATCTTCTACAAGCAGCACTGTTTTATTTTCAACAGATATATCAATATCGCATCTTATTTTTAAATTGCCGCTTGAAGTAGTTGTTTCACCATCATAGCTTGATGCAGAAATAAAAGCAATCTCAAGTGGTAAATCAATATTTCTTACTAAATCAGCAGTAAAAATAAAGCTGCCTTTTAAAACAGATACAACCATAAAATCTTTATCTTTAAAATCTTTTGAAATTAAAGAGCCCATAGCAGTTACTTTTGCTGCAATATCTTTTTCAGAAATTAATTCTTCCACTTTGTGCATATTATATACCAAACCTTTTAAATTTTATATTATTATTTTTGCTTATATATTCAACCCAGATAATAATGCCATTTTCTTCAATTATAACCGCCCTGTCCCTTTCAAAAAGTTCTATCTGCTTATTAATAAATAAATCTTTAATTTTTTTGTTTCCTAATCTGTCCCCGTTTCTTCTATTTCTAATAACAAACTGCTTATCTTTTAGTTCATTTAAAAAATCTATTTGAAAATCATCAGTTTTTAATAACGGCATATCAAATGTTTTATTAAAACAAAAATCGTCTACCTTATCTTTATTAAATATTTTAATAGTATTATATGATTGTTCTATCACATAACCATTTGGCAAATCAAGTCTTTTTGAATCATTATTATTTAAAAAAGATATAGTTTCATGTAAAATATTTTTTGAAACCCTGCAATATAAAGAAATCATTTTACCTAATAAATATTCTTTTTCAATATATTCCAGTTCCATAAAGCTATATCTTTTTAAAATAACCATATTATCCTGTCTTATAATCACATGGCTTACTTTTTTATATAAATAATCATTAAACATTCTTGATTCTTTTTGCAGTTTAATAATAGATTTTTCAAACTCACTGCCACAACCGTATAATACAGGTATTAATTTATGCCTTATTCTATTGCGTACATATTTTATATCATTATTTGTTTCATCAAATACAGGCTCTAAATGATTTTCTTCTAAGTAATCATTTACCATTTCTGTTGTTATTTGTAACATAGGGCGTATAATTTTATTATTTTGATACATTATGCCGCCTAATGTAAATAAAGAAACACCAGTATATAAATCTACAAAAAAACTTTCAATATCATCAGAATAAGTATGAGCTGTAAAAATATAATCATAATTATACTTTTCAAGTATCTTCATAAGATATTTATATCTGTATTTTCTAGCAGCTGATTCTATGCCGCCATTTTTATCCTGTTCTAACTCTTTTGAAATATTATAAGTATAGAAATCTATATTATGTTTTTCACAATATTTTTGGCAGAATATTTCATCACGTTTTGCAGTTTCTCTCAAACCATGATTTATATAGCATGCACCAATATTAATATTAAAAATATTTTTATTCTTATTTATAAAGTCAAGCATCGCAAGAGAATCCTTGCCGCCTGAAAAAGCAGCAAGGATTTTTTTATCTCTATATTTTTTTAATTCTTGAAGTAATATTTCACTAAATAATGAATGAGTCATCTTTTTTGTATATTTCTTCAAATTGAGCTTTTTTACCTTCAAATCCAGCTCTGTTCATCATACCGTAAGCATATTCTTTTGCTTCTTCAACACCAGGCTGGTCAAATGGGTTAATATTTACAGATAACCCTATAATAGGCACAATATATTGAAAAAGCATAAATAACTGCCCTAAGCTGTATTCATCAAGAGTATTTATGCCTATTTTGATAGAAGGTACTTTTGAAGTTAAAAGCGCTGCTTCTGTTGCTTTTAATTCAGAATTTAAAAGTTTACCTAAATTAAGTCCGTTCAGATAGCTGAATGCTTCATAAAAATCACCTTTAACGCTGACATCATTATCATGAGTATCAAGACCTATAAAAGTAACTACTTTATCAAGAGGACCTTCTCTGAAAAGCTGTATTTGAGAGTGCTGGTCAATTGCACCAACAGTTCTAACAGGAGTTGTGCCAAAAGTAATTTCTTTACCGTCCATTGTATATTTTTTGCCAAGACTTTCGCCCCATAACTGACAAAACCATTCTGCAAACTTATCAAGCCTTGAACTGTATGGCATTAATACATTAATGCTTTTACCTTTATCCATAAAATACAGGTAAATTGCAGCAAGAGTCATTACCTGCTCCATACCGTCTTCTGTAATGCTTGCAGCACCTGCTAATATTTTATCAATATCTATACCTAAAAATGCAGCAGGAACAAGTCCTACTGGGCTCATAACAGAAAATCTGCCGCCAATAGATGATTCTATTGGAAAACTTTTTAAGTTGTTTTTATTTGCATATTCTCTTAATGGACCTTTATTAGGGTCAGTTACTACAACAATATGTTTTTTCATATCCTGAACTTTTGATTTAAACCATTCATGAATTAAAGAATAGTTTTCAGCTGTTTCCACAGTATTTCCTGATTTGGAAATAACAACAGCCAAAGTATCTTCTGGAGCACATATTTTTAATATTGATTGAATTTTAGACGGGTCTACATTATCTGCTACCCAGACTCTAGGCAGGCAGCCTCTATCAGTATAGCTCATTGCATTGTAACCATAAGGCAGTATTGCTTTTACGACAGCCTCTATACCCAGGGCAGAACCACCAATACCAACAACTATTAAGTCATTAAAGTTTGTTTTAATATCCTTTGCAAACTCTTTTAACTCTGTAGTATCATATTTTGGTAAATTAGGAAAACCCACCTTTCCGTCATCAACCATAGCTTGAAGACGCTCATAACCTAGAGCAGCCTTTTTTTTGTATTCCTGTAAATCTTCTGCAGAAATACCACCAAGCAAATTTTTGGAAGCGGCAAAATTGTAATCACAAGTAAGTTTAGCCATGCTTTTCCTCCTTTATAAAATAGAGAGCTTTCTCTATATCTTGTATAATCTCTACATTATTTATCACATCTAAAAAATACTTTCCATAACTTTTATTTAAAATTCTGTTATCAAGCACAACCCAAAGACCAAAATCTTCCTCATGTCTTATAAGCCTGCCCACAGCCTGTTTAAAATATAATACAGCACGTGGCAGGAAAAAATCAATAAAAGACTTTGCACTATTTTCAGAAATTTTTTCTGCCTTACTTTGCAGAACTATATCTTTATGATATTCAAAGGGCAGCTGGTCTAAAATTACAGCTTTAAAGCCACCACCTGAAATATCTATACCTTCCCTTAAAGTTGCACTGCCTATTAATACCATATCTTCATCACAAAAATCAAGTTCCCCAATATTTACATCTGACTGAGTATATATTTTTTTATTTATTTTTT
>DXAQ01000150.1 GCA_019116905.1 Candidatus Mucispirillum faecigallinarum
CGACTGCTTAATGTGTTGCAATCGTTTTTAGATTTTACAATTTTATACATATACATTATTTGGTATTGACAATATATAATTTAAATTAGTATACTTAAAAATTATAAATGTATTCCATGCAGTTATAGTAAATGATGAAGATAAAATTTTATTTTTAAGGTTATTTATGATATACGATGTTATAATTATTGGAGCAGGTTTATATGGTTTATATTCTGCAGAATTAATGGGTAAAGTTGGACATGGTGGGATAAGTAGTAAAAAAATATTAGTCTTAGAAAGGGATTCAGCACCTTTTAAGCGGGCTACATACATAAATCAAGCTCGTGTACACATGGGTTATCATTATCCTCGCTCATATTCTACTGCTGTAAAGTCAAGAAATTATTTTGAAAGATTTGTAGAAGATTATGGTTTTTGTATAAAAAAGGATTTTAAAAAAATATATGCTACAAGTTCCAAATTTTCATGGACAAATGCACAAGAATTTAGAAAATTCTGTGCTGATACAAATGTCATGTGTCTGGAAACAAATCCTCTTGAATATTTTAATTATGGAATGTGTGACGGAGTATTTGAGACAAAAGAATATACATACGATGCAAAAATTTTACTAGAATATTTTTATAATAAGCTTGAATCATATAAAAATGTAGACATAAAATATAATACATTTATAGATACAGTTAAGCAGGATGGCAATAAATACATTATAACATTAAAGGATGGAAGTAAATTTCAGACATATTTTCTCTTAAATACTTCTTATGCTTCAGTCAATCAAATAATAAGTCAATTAGGCTTTAAACCATTAAAAATAAAGTATGAATTATGCGAAATTATTCTTTGTGATACAGCTGGTGCTTTAAAAGATGTAGGAATAACTGTTATGGACGGACCATTTTTCTCTATAATGCCTTTTGGTAAAACTGGTTTACATTCTTTAACATCTGTTACATTTACTCCACATGTTACAAGTTATAATGATTTACCAACATTTAAATGTCAAAAATTATGTGATAGTAATTACTGTTCAAGTGAATTTTTAGGAAATTGTAATGAATGTAGTTTTAAACCTAAAACTGCATTTCCATATATGTCAAGACTTGCAAAGAAATATTTAAATCAAAAATATTCTAATTTTAAGTATAATAGGAGTTTATTTTCTATGAAGCCAATTTTGCAGGCATCAGAAATAGATGATTCGAGACCTACGATTATAAAAACATTTTCAGAAAATCCTAAATTTGTTAGCGTATTGTCTGGTAAAATTAATACAGTATATGATTTGGATGAGGTAATTTTATGAGTGCAGATAGAGAAAAAAATTTTATTTCAGCAGTTGTTTATGTACATAATAATGAAAAAGAAATAGAATATTTTTTAAAATATTTAAATAAAACTCTTATGTCTACATTTGAAAACTATGAGATAATATGTGTTGATGATGAATCAAAAGATGATTCTGTAAAAATAATAAAAAATACTGCAAAAGAATTTGAAAATACAACTGTAAACATAATTCAAATGAGTTATGAACAAGGGCTTGAAAAATCAATGCTTGCTGGAGTAGATTTTGCTATTGGTGATTTTGTATATGAATTTGATTCATGTATAATAGATTATGAGTTATCACTAATTATAGACATATACAATAAGTCAATACAAGGATATGATATTGTTGCAGCATCACCTGAAAAAAATAATAATATTTTATCTAGTTTTTTTTATTATGTACTTAATAAATTTGGAAAGGGGAATAATAAGCTAAAAAGTGAAAGATTTAGAATACTTTCAAGGCGTGGAATTAATAGAATTCACCAAGGAACAGCAAATATTGTTTACAGAAAAATAGTGTATTATAGCTGTGGATTGAAACATGAACATATTACTTATAAACCATTAATAAAAACAAACATAAATAAAAATTTTTTATATAATCAAAATATTGCAATTGATTCAATTATTGCATTCACCAGTATTGGTTATAAAATATCAATGGCAGCAACATTAATTATGATGTGCTTAATGATTATTACAGTAATATATAGTTTATTTGTAAAAATATTACAACTAGACGTATCAGGTGGATGGATGACTCTTATATGGATAATATCTTTATCATTTTTTGTACTGTTTGGGTTAGCATCTATTATAATACGTTATTTATCAATGATCCTACGTCTTCTTAATAATAGAAATACATATTTATATGATTCTATTGACAAAATTAATAAAAATTAAGGATAAAATCTATGCACATTGGAATGTATGGCTTTGGCTACTGGGGTAGTGGACCTATTTTTAAAGCACTAATACAGAATGAATATATTGATAAAATAACAATATATACATTATCATCCAATCCACATATTGGCAGTATACCAAATAAACATATCTATTTTACACATAATGAAAGTGATATATTACTAAATAATGATATAAAGGCTGTAATTATTGCAACACCAGCACATACACATTATGATATAGCAAAAAAAACATTAATTGCTGGTAAACATATTTTAGTTGAAAAGCCATTTACTTTATCATATAATCATGCAGTTGAATTACTTAATATAGCACAAAATATAGGTCTATCTATAATGATTGATTACACTTTTATATACACAGAATCAATTAATTTTATTAAGGACTATTTAAATTCAAATAAATTAAACATCATCAGTAATTATGATTCGTATAGATTGTCAAGTATAAACAATAATTTAAATTATAGTATTGCATGGGATCTTGCAATTCATGACATATCGATCTTATATTATTTGGGATATAAATACCCAAAAACAATACAGGCAATAAATTGTTCAAAAAATGAAAATTCTTCAGATATGTTCATAAATATACAATATAATAATATTATTGCAAGTATACATATATCTAATTTTTATCCTGAAAAGATTAGAACAATATACTTTTTGGGTAATAATAAAGTGATTAAATATTGTGATAACACTCAAGATAAACTAATTATTTATGATAAAAGTGATTGTAGTGTTACAAAACCAATATTATCCAATACTGATGCAGTATGTAATATGCTAAATTATTTCGTAAATTGTGTGAAAAAAAATATTAAAATAACTGATAATGATGCAATTTTAACTCCAGTCAAAATATTAGAATTAATAAATAAATCACTTAATAATAATTATGAGGTTATAAAATATGAATAAACATTTATCTGTTCTTGCTATAATTATTCCATGCTATAATGAAGAAGCTGTTTTAGAAAAATCTCACCATGTTTTTTTATCTATACTTAACGATATGAAAAACCAATCATTAATATCAAAAGATAGTTATTTATGCTATGTTAATGATGGCTCAAGAGATAATACATGGAATATAATTCAAAAATTTATAAAGCAAGATAATTATGTTCATGGAATTTCATTTTCAAAAAATTTTGGTCATCAAAGTGCAATGCTTGCGGGATTAACAACATGTTCTGCTGATGTTTTTATTACAATCGATGCAGACATGCAGGAAGACCCTTATGCAATGATAGAAATGATAAAAAAATATAATGAAGGTTATGATGTAGTTTATGGTGTTAGGACTTCTAGAAAAGATAAATTTCTAAAAAAGATTTTCTCTTCCTTTTTTTATAAAATTATGAAATTTCTTGGTAGTGATACAATTTCAAATGCAAGTGAATATAGACTTATAAGCAATAGAGTTGTAACTGAACTTAAAAAATATAATGAAAAAAATATTTATTTAAGGGGTATTATTGCAAGTATAGGTTTTCCGTATACTATAGTCTCCTATAAACGAAGAGAAAGAATTGCAGGTGAAACTAAATATCCTTTTTCTAAATTAATTGCAGCTGCTTTAAATGGTATAACAACCACTTCTATAAAGCCTTTAAAATTAACAT